>NZ_JBEPFC010000047.1:0-44971 GCF_040301705.1 Streptomyces sp. NPDC000151
CGCTTCCCTTCGGTCTTGCGTTTCCGACTCTATCAGATCCTTGCGGGCCCGATTTTCGCCGGTGCGTTTCGGCCTTTCGGCTTCTTCGCGGTTCCGATCTTACCAGATCCTTTTCAGTGATCCGGCCCCCTGTCGGAGCGGGGTTGCTTTCCGGTCCGGCCCTTTCGGGCTTTCCCTTCCGGCGAGTCCGACTCTATCAGATCCTCATTCTTTCCGTGCTTCTCGAAAGTCGCAGTCGGTCCGAATTCGTTTCCGATCCCCGTCGGCGGGGTTTTTCGCGCCTTCCGGCGTGTCCACTACTTTAGCGGTTTTCGCTGCCGGTTCATAATCGAGCCGGTCGGTCGAATTTCGGCATGCCGAAATTGTTCCCGAAGGAAGGCCGTGCAGTAATGGGTTGCCGCCGGTGCGGCGCGAGTGGCTGCCAGGAGTCGGTGACCCCGTGGCAACTCGGAGGACACTACACGAGGCCCTGGGTTCGTTCAAACCCGCTCCTGGAGGCGGTCCGGGGCGTAGCGTAGGGGCCATGCATACGCGTGCGCTCGTACAGCAGTGGTGGCCCGCCTGACGGCGGCCGACCACAGCGCATGCATGATCACGGCCGCCGCCTCCGGCGGCCGTTCGCGTTTCTCCCTCCCGCAGCCGGCCGGTCGGTTCGGTGCGGCGGTCTCCATAGAAGCGAGCGACTGACAGGTCGCGAGCGACCGAGCAGGTAAGGGGACCGGAAATGACGCGGATCTTCAGTGGTGTGCAGCCGACGGGGCACCTGACGCTGGGCAATTACCTCGGCGCGATGCGGCGCTGGGCGGCGGAGGACCAGTACCGGGCGGACGCGCTGTTCTGCGTGGTCGACCTGCACGCGCTGACCGTCGACCACGATCCGGCACGGGTGCGGCGGCTCAGCCGGCAGGCGGCGACGTTGCTGCTGGCCACCGGGCTGGATCCGGAGCGGTGCACGGTGTTCGTGCAGAGCCAGGTCGATGAGCACACGCGGCTGGCGTACCTGATGGAGTGCACGGCCACGGACGGCGAGATGCGGCGCATGATCCAGTACAAGGAGAAGGCGGCACGGGAGCGTGAGCGGGGCGGGAGCGTGCGGCTGTCGCTGCTGACGTACCCGACGCTGATGGCCGCGGACATCCTGGCGTACGGGACGGATGAGGTGCCTGTGGGTGAGGACCAGGCACAGCACGTGGAGCTCACGCGGGATCTGGCAGTCCGGTTCAACCAGCGGTACGGGCAGACGTTCGTGGTGCCGAGGACGACGCTGCCGGCGGTGGCGGCGCGGGTGATGGATCTGCAGGAGCCGACGAAGAAGATGGGGAAGTCGCAGGCCCGTACGGCGGGGATCGTCTATCTGCTCGATGAGCCGGAGGCGGTGCGCAAGAAGGTGATGCGGGCCGTCACGGACGCGGGCAGCGATGTCGTGTACGACCGGGAGGAGCGGCCCGGGGTCGCGAATCTGCTGGATGTGCTGGCGGCGTGTACGGGTGGGGAGCCGCGGCGGCTGGCGGAGGAGTACGACTCGTACGGGGCGTTGAAGAAGGACACCGCGGAGGCGGTGGTGGAGACGCTGCGGCCGGTGCGGGAGCGGCATGCGGAGCTGGCGGCGGATGCGTCTTATGTGGACGGGGTGCTGCGGGACGGGGCCGAGCGGGCGCGGGGGATGGCTCGGCCTCGCGTCGATGCCGCGTATCGGGCGGTGGGGTTGCTGGCGTAGCCGTGGGGCGGCACCCCGCCGTGGGGTGCCGCCGGATGCTCAGCCGTTGCCCGAGGCCAGTTCGCGGCTGCGGTCTCGGGCCGCTTCGAGGGCGGCGATGAGGGCGGCGCGTACGCCGTGGTTCTCCAGCTCGCGGATGGCGTTGATGGTGGTGCCGGCCGGCGAGGTGACGTTCTCGCGCAGCTTGACCGGGTGCTCGCCGCTGTCGCGGAGCATCACGGCGGCGCCGATGGCGGCCTGCACGATCAGGTCGTGCGCCTTGTCGCGCGGCAGGCCGAGGAGGATGCCGGCGTCGGTCATGGCCTCGACGAGGAAGTAGAAGTAGGCCGGGCCCGAGCCGGAGAGGGCGGTGGCCGCGTCCTGCTGGGACTCGGGGACGCGGAGCGTCTTGCCGACGCCGCCGAAGATCTCCTCGGCGTGCACGAGGTGCTCGTCGGTGGCGTGCGTACCGGCGGAGATGACGGACATGGCCTCGTCGACGAGGGCGGGGGTGTTCGTCATGACCCGGACCACCGGCGTGTTCGCGGCCAGCCGCTCCTCGAAGAAGGAGGTCGGGATGCCGGCGGCGCCGCTGATGACCAGGCGGTCGGCGGGGACGTGCGGGGCGAGCTCGTCCAGGAGCGTGCCCATGTCCTGCGGCTTGACCGTGAGGATGAGCGTGTCGGCGCCCTTGGCGGCCTCGGCGTTGCTGACGGCCTCGACCCCGTACTTCTCGCGGAGCTGGGCGGCGCGCTCGGGGCGTCGGGCGGTGACCAGGAGGTCGGACGGGGACCAGCCACCGCGGATCATGCCGCTGAGGAGGGCTTCGCCGATCTTTCCTGTACCGAGTACTGCGACCTTCTGGGTCATGGTGCGGTTCACCTCTACGCTGCGCCGGGCCTGGGCCTTGTCCGTACGGTCATCGTCGCATCGGGCGGGGCGGGCGTGCGGGGGTGTTCCACGTTGTGGGCGAGTGGCCGGCCGGCGAAGGAGCCGTGGTTACGGGGAGCGGGCCTCGGTGATGCGGAAGAGCTGGTTCTTTTTGGGGGCGCAGGGGGTGAGTACGGCTTCGGCGTCCGGCGCGGCTTCGGCGTCCGGCGCGGCTTCCGCGGCTCCGGGCGCGGCGGGGACATTGGCGGTGGGGACGTTGATGGTCAGGCAGCGGTGGGTGGCCTCCGCGCGGAAGCGGACGGCGTGGGTGGTGCTGTCCTGGGGCGGGGCGGGCTCGATGTGGAGGCGGGTGGCCGCGGCGCAGTCGTTCTGGGGTTCGAGCAGGCCGGCGGCGAGGCCTTCGGAGCGCGCTGCGAGGCAGCCCTTGCCCTGTTCGGGGCGGAACCATTCGATCCGGTACAGCCCGTCGCCCGCCGGGATCAGCCTGGTCCGCTGCGCTGCCGCCTTGTCGCACGTTCGCTGCACGGCCACGAGGGAGTCGTACCGGCCGTCCGGGACGTGCCCGTCGGTCAGGCACAGGTCCGGTGCGCTCAGTGGGTGGACGCGTACGGGGCCGGTGGGGAGGGGCGGGGCGGCGTGCGGGGAGCGCTCGGCCGAGGGCGAGGCCGACAACCAGACGGCGGCGGCGATGGCGGCGGTCAGCAGGGCCGCGAGAGTCAGGAGGGCGGGGGTTCTTCGTGCTCCGCGCCACGCGGTGAGGCGACGGGGTCTCGGGGACGGTGGCTCCGGTGGGGACGGCGGTTCCGGTGGGCGTGGCGAGCCGGTCCGGGAGCGCTCGGCGAGCAGGGCTCGGGCCCGGGTCCACTCCGCGGCCCGGTCGCCTTCCCCGCAGGCCCGGACGAAGGCGGCCAGCAGTTCGGGGCGCGGCAGGGAACGGCCGGTCAGCGCGTTGGCCAGGGTGCTGCGCGGCAGCAGTTCGCCCTGGCCCGCGGCCTTCTCCTCCAGCTGGCGGTAGGTCAGGCCGGACCGTTCCTTCAGGCGCCGCATCGCCTCGATGAACTCGGCCGCGTCCTGCGCCTCGTACGGCGCTGAGCCCTCCCCATTCCCCATGGCGTCATAGTGCCCGGCAGATGACGACTGGCCAATGGTTACGTCTGGTCCCTCTTGTTCCGTCGGCCTCTCCGGGTCGCTCCGTCGCTGATCCTGCCGGGGCCGGTCCCGGCGCGTACGCGGGTCCCCGGCCCACTGGGGGGGGAGGTGGGCCGGGGATCAGCGCGTCCGGCGGCGGAGGGTGGCGGCGCCCAGGGAGAGCACCAGGAGGGCGCAGCCGGTGACGATCGCGGCGTCGCGGAAGAAGGCGGTGGTGGCGTCGGAATGGCGGAGTACTTCATTCATGGCGTCGACCGCGTACGACATCGGGAGAGCGTCGGAAAGGCCGGAGAGCACCGGCTGCATTTCGTCTCGTGGGGTGAAGAGGCCGCACAGCAGGATTTGCGGCATCAACACCGCCGGCATGAATTGGACGGCCTGGAATTCGGAGGCGGCGAAGGCCGAGACGAAGAGGCCGAGGGCGGTACCGAGGAGGGCGTCCAGGACGGCCACCAGGAGCAGGAGCCAGGGGGAGCCGGTGACGTCCAGGTCCAGCAGCCATACGGACAGGGCAGTGGCGAGCGCCGACTGGACGACGGCGAGCAGGCCGAAGGCGAGGGCGTAACCGGCGATCAGGTCGGTCTTGCCGAGCGGCATGGCGAGGAGGCGTTCGAGCGTGCCCGAGGTGCGTTCGCGCAGGGTGGCGATGGAGGTCACCAGAAACATCGTGATCATCGGGAAGATGCCGAGGAGCGAGGCGCCGGTGGCGTCGAACGTGCGGGGGCTGCCGTCGAAGACGTAGCGGAGCAGGGTGATCATCGCGCACGGGACGACGAGCATGAGGGCGATGGTGCGGGGGTCGTGGCGGAGCTGGCGGAGGACGCGGGTGGTGGTGGGCGTTGGCGCGGGGCGGGGGCGGTGTGCTGCGCGGTCGGGGTGCGCTGCGGGGGCGGGGCGTGCTGCGCCGTCGGGGTGCGGGTGGGTGGGGTCGGCGTCCCGCCGTGGGGGTGCCGCTGTGCCCACCCGTGCCGCCCTGGCGGCACGATTGCCCACAGCTGGGTGGGTGGGAGAGGCGGAGGTGGCGCGATTGCCCACAGCTGGGTGGGTGGGAAAGGCGGAGGCGGCACGGTTGCCCACAGCGGGGGCAGGGTGGGTGGGAGCGTCGCTGCCCACAGCTAGGGCTGAGTCGACCAGGTGCAGGAACGCCGCCTCGACTGTTGGGGTCTGGGTGCGGGTGGTCAGTTCGTCCGGAGTGCCATCCGCCAGGATGTGGCCCTCGCGCATGAGGAGGAGGCGGTCGCAGCGTTCGGCCTCGTCCATGACGTGGGACGAGACGAGGAGCGTCACGCCGCGGTCGGCGGCGAGCGTGTGGAAGAGGCGCCACAGGTCGCGGCGGAGCACGGGGTCGAGGCCGACGGTCGGCTCGTCCAGTACCAGCAGTTCCGGGTCGCCGAGGAGCGCGACCGCGAGGGAGACGCGGCTGCGCTGACCGCCGGAGAGGTTCCCGGCGAGTACGTCGGCGTGTGAGGCCAGCGCCACGTCGTCGATGGCGCGGTCGACGGCCGCCCGGCGCGCCGCGCGGGCGGTCCGCCCGGGGTGCAGGATCTCGGCGAAGTACGCGAGGTTCTGCCGGACGGTGAGGTCGTCGTACACGGACGGGGACTGGGTCACGTAACCGATCCGGGGCCGCAGCGACGCCTCGCCCGCGGGCCGGCCGAGGACGTCGAGCGCGCCGGTGACGTGTGCCTGGGTGCCGGCGATGGCGCGCATGAGCGTGGACTTGCCGCAGCCGGAGGGGCCCAGGAGGCCGGTGACCTGGCCGCGCGGGACATCGAAGGCGAGCGCGTCCAGGACCGTCCGGCCGCCGCGGACCACCGAGAGTCCGCGGGCGCGTACAGCGGGGGGAGCCGGGACGCCGGTCTCCCCGGCCTCGGCGGCCTCCCTCGCCTTACCGGTCTCACCGGACGCGTAATTCATCATGTGTTGAATATGCGTCCGGCCGGAACTAGGCGTCAAGCCCCCATCCGAAGGGAACCTGCCGTGCGAGGTGGGCGTTCGATAAAGGTGCACGTTGTGTCACGAGGCGGTGCCGCCGGGTGTCCGGAGGGCCCGGCGTGTGGCGGTTCGGGGCGTGCTCCCGGCGGTCGCCGGAGCGAACGGAGGAGATCGTTCCCCTCCGATAACTCGGCGTTAACCTGACGGTTACACGCCGACTTGCCCCGGGGCAGCCGCCTTTGGACACAATGGAATCGACTGTCCACGGGCGCCGGAGGAGGCGACGATGGGGAAGCCGGGTACCGCGATACGCCCTGCCCTGGCGATACTCATTGCCGCACTGCTGGCCCTGCTGACCACGGCCGGCTTCGCGTTCGCCGAGCCCGCCCAGAGCGGCGGGACGCACGCGGCCTCGCCCGCGAACGGCGGCTCCCTGCCCGCCGCGCCCCCCACCCCCGCCGCCGAGCCCGAGCACACCGCCATGAAGGGCGGCGGCGAGGGCGAGATAGGTCCCGAGACCGCTCACCTCCGGCGGGCCGTCCGCATCTCTGCCGGACCGCCCACTCCCCCCGATCCGCGTGCCCTGTGCGTGTGCTGCCGCACGGCCCCGGTGGACGATCACGAGCCGACCGTTCCGCTCACCCGCGCGCACGCCAAATCACTGCAGAGAACCGGTCAAATACCCCTCACTCTCTGCGTTTTCCGCTGCTGAGAGATGTCCACGGGCTTTCCCCCTGCCCGCGCACCGCACCACACGGGCGTACGTCGCCACGCAACGGCCGACCGGAACCGACTGCTGTCCGAAACCGACTGCTGACCGGAACCGGCTGCTGACCGCTACCGGTACCGGCCGCTGACCGGCGTACGCACGCCCGCTCGTACGGATCCAGCCATCCATCCGCAACAGCTCCCGCCGGCAGTACGCGCTGCCGCCGGGTACCAGCTGGAGGCATCCTCATGCGCAGTTTCGTCGAACGGATCTTCAACTCCCGTCTCGGTCCCCCGGGCGCCGCCGCGCCGCCGGGCTCCCCCGAGGCCCCGCGCCGCACCTTCCGCGCGGACTTCACCGCCTCGATCGTCGTCTTCCTCGTCGCCGTACCGCTCTGCGTCGGCGTCGCCGTGGCCTCCGGTGTACCCGCCGAACTCGGCCTGGTCACCGGCATCGTGGGCGGTCTGCTCACCGGCTTCCTGCCCGGCAGCAGCCTCCAGGTCAGCGGCCCGGCCGCAGGCCTGACCGTGCTCGTCTACGAGGCGGTGAAGGAGTACGGCGTCGGCGCGCTCGGCATCCTCGTCCTCGTCGCCGGCCTGCTCCAACTGGCCATGGGCGCGCTCAAGCTCGGCCGGTGGTTCCGCGCGATCTCCGTCGCGGTGGTGCAGGGCATGCTCGCCGGCATCGGCCTGGTGCTGATCGCGGGTCAGGTGTACGCCCTCGCGGACGCGAAGGCACCCGGCAGCGGCCTCGCCAACCTGGGCGGACTGCCCGACCTGTTCATCGACACGGTCGGCTCGAACTCGGCCCTGGCCGCGCTGGCAATCGGCGTCGGCACGATCGCCATCCTCGTCCTGTGGCCCCGCTGGAAGAAGGGCGCGAAGATTCTGCCCGCGCCGCTCGCCGCGGTCGCCCTCGCCACGCTCGCGGTCTTCGCGTTCGACCTGCCGGTCGCCCGCGTCGAGGTACAGGGGCTGCTGGACGCCATCCAGCCGCCGGGCGCCGACGACTTCGCGCGCGTCGCGGAGTTCGGCGTCATCGGTACGGTGCTCGCCTTCACGCTCATCGCGTCCGCCGAGTCGCTGTTCAGCGCGGCGGCCGTGGACCGGCTGCACGACGGGCCGAAGACGGACTACGACAAGGAGCTGATGGCCCAGGGCGCGGGCAACGCGGTCTGCGGTGTGCTCGGCGCGCTGCCGATGACCGCGGTCATCGTGCGCAGCTCCGCCAATGTGTCGGCCGGCGCGAAGACCAAGCTCTCCCGCATCCTGCACGGCGTCTGGCTGCTGGTGTTCGCGGCGGCCTTCCCGGCCGCGCTGGGCGTCATCCCGGTGGCGGCGCTGGCCGGTGTCCTGGTGCACGCGGGCTGGAAGCTGATGCCGCTGAAGGAGATCCGCCCGCTGTGGCGCGAACACCGTGGCGAGGCCGTCGTGCTCGCGACGACCGCCATCGCCATCGTGGTCACCAACATGTTCGAAGGCGTCCTGATCGGTCTCCTCATGGCGGTCGCGAAGACCGCCTGGGAAACCTCGCATGTGCACCTGGAGGTGTCCGGCGACGGCGTCGACGAGGGTCCCGGCAGCCAGACCCACAGCCTCGTGGTGGCCAAGTCGGTGCAGGGCGGCAGTTCCGTCGCCGCCCCGGTACTCGACGAAGCGGAGCCCGCGACCGCCACCGCGGCGGGACCGGTCCGCGTACGCGCCGTCGGCAACGCCACCTTCCTGCGGCTGCCGCGCCTCCTCGACCAGTTGGAGGCGCTGCCCGCCGACCGCGAGATCCAGCTCGACCTCTCGGGTCTGCGCCACCTCGACCACGCCTGCGAGGCGGCGCTCCTCGGCTGGGCCGAGCAGCGTCGCCGTGAGCTCACCGAACCGGCCGGTGTGAGCATCGACCATATGCCGGTGCGCGGGGCCGTCTCCTGACCCGCCACCGCTGAAGCAGGGCCCTCGACGGCCCTCGTCCTGGGCACATCCCCCTGGTGGCGGAACAGCTTCCCGTCCCCAGGGGGATACAGGAATCCGTATGACCCCATAAGGTCAGCGCGATCTCTCCTGTCCCCCACACCCCCCAGGACTCCCCGTGAAACGCCGGCCCCTGCGCGCCTGTGGCGCGACCGCCGCACTGTCCGTGGCCCTTCTGCTGTCCGCCTGCACCCACGACCTCGCGGCCGGCCCGGCGGGCACCTCGGCCGTGGACGGCCGGGACACCCTCGGCGACCCGCTCTTCCCCGCCCTCGGCAACGGCGGCTACGACGTACGCCATTACGCGCTCGGCCTGGACTACGACGTCCGGCAGGGCAGCCTCGACGCCACGGCTCGCCTCACCGCGACGGCACGGCAGCGGCTGGCCTCCTTCTCCCTCGACCTGCACGGCCTGAAGGTGAAGAGCGTTCAAGTCAACGGCAAGCGGGCGAAGTTCTCCCGCCGTGGCGACAAGCTGCGGGTCCGGCCGGCGAGCGCGCTGCCGAAGGGACGTACCTTCCGCACGGCGATCGCGTACGAGGGGCACCCGACGGACTTCGCCGACCCCGACGGGTCGAAGGAGGGCTGGGTGCGCACGGCGGACGGGGCGTTCGTCGTGGGCGAGCCGGCCGGGTCGCAGACCTGGTTCCCCGGCAATCACCACCCGAGCGACAAGGCCACGTACGACATCGCGGTCACCGTCCCCAAGGGCTACACCGCCGTCGCCAACGGCGAGTTGAAGGACAGCGAGGAGACGGAGGACGGGGCGAGGACCTTCCGCTGGCACAGCGGGGAGCCGATGGCGTCCTACCTCGCGACCGCCACCGTCGGGAAGTTCCGCGTGCAGACCGGCCGTACGAAGCAGGGCGTGCCGCTGTACGTGGCGGTGGACCCGAAGGAGGCGAAGAAGAGCGCCGGGCCGCTCGCACGCCTGCCGGAGATCGTGACCTGGGAGAGCAAGGTCTTCGGGCCCTACCCCTTCTCCTCCGTCGGGGCCATCGTCGACCACCCGCCCCGGAGCATCGACTACGCCCTGGAGACGCAGACCAAGCCGATCTACTCCGGCGCCCCCGACGAGGCGACCGTGGTGCACGAGACGGCGCACCAGTGGTTCGGCGACTCGGTGACGCCGAAGACCTGGCAGGACATCTGGCTCAACGAGGGCTTCGCGACCTACGCGGAGTGGCTGTGGGCCGAGCGGACCGGCGGCAGGACGCCGCAGGAGCAGTTCGACGCGCACTACCGGCTGCCCGCGGGCGATCCGCTGTGGGACTTCCCGCCCGGCCGCCCGGGCAAGGCCGCGAACGTGATGGACACGCCGGTGTACGAGCGCGGCGCGATGGTCCTCCAGCAGCTGCGGAACGCGGTGGGCGACCGGACGTTCTTCCGCATCCTGAAGGGGTGGCCCGCCGCGCACCGGCACGGCAACGCCGGCTCGAAGGACTTCATCGCCTTCTGCGAGCAGCACGCGCACAAGGATCTGACGGGACTGTTCGACGCCTGGCTGTACGGGGAGGGGAAGCCGGGCCGGACGTACTGACGCCGGCCGGTCAGCGGCGCTTCTTCCCCTTGCCGCCGGCCTTGGTCCCGCCCTTCGCGCCGCCCTTGCGGGCCGCGGGGTTGCCCGTACGGGCGGTGCGCCGGCGGGCGTGCCGCTCGCGGGCCGCCTCGTACTCCGCGCGGTGCAGCTTCTCGCCGGGCGCCTCGACGAGCGCGCGGCAGAAGTACGCCAGCAGCGAGCCGATGAAACCGATCAGCATCAGGCTCTGCGCGGACTTCTCGGCGCCCGAAATGTCACGGCCGGCCGCCCGGTCGGCGGCCGGTTCGCGGCGCCGGACGAACCCCTCCCACGTGCGGCGGAAGGCGAGCACGCTGCACACCGCGAAGCAGACCACGATCAGGACGTTCACCAGCGAGCCGACCTCGGCGACGGCCAGGCCCTCGAACGCGAAGCGCAGGACGAAGGCGCCGAGCGCGGCGAGCACGAGCGCGCCGAGGGCCACGCCCGCGCGGCGCAGCGCGTAGCCGCCGTCGTGGTGGACCCAGGTCGTGCCGAAGAACCGGATGGCGACCGGCTCGGGACCGGCCGGCTCGACGGCCGCGCGCGTGTGCTCCTCGCTCATGCCGTCGATTATCCCCGGCAGCCCCTCGGGCGGGCCCGCGCCCCGTCCGGCGGTCAGCTCGCGCAGCGCTGTGCGACGAAGCCGTCGCTCCCGGTCTTCACGTACGCGTCCGAGACGTACTCGCCGCTGCCGATGCAGTCCCAGATGTCGCTGCTGCCGTACGGGCCGCTGACCTGCTCGCCGTGGCGCTGGCAGCGGATGGGGACCGAGGAGTCGGCCGGGAGGGTGCGGACGACCGCGGCGTTGGTGCTCGGGCCGCTGCGGACGTTGAGGCGGTAGCCCGGCGCGACGGGATAGCTGCGGTAGGCCGCGACGGTGCCGGCCGCTTCGGCCGCGCTGTCGGCGGTGTTCTCCTGTGTGCTCATGGCGCACTCCCCCGTGGAATGTCGTGTGAATGTCCGCGGCCGGCGGCCGGGGCCGATTTCCGGCCTTCCGCGCCGCACCGCGCGACGGCTCGAACGAGGTTCAGGCTAGCAAGCCGCGCCGGGCCGTAACCGGCGTCCGCCGGGCATCCACTAGGCTCCGAGCATCGCATCTGCGGCCGATTGCGCGGCCGAATACACGGGGGTGGGGAGATGCCGCCGCTGCGGAGTTCCGGCGCCGGACCGGAAGCGGAACATCCGGAATACGCGGGGAACTACCGGCTGGAAATGCCGCTCGGTGCCGGCGGTATGGGCGTGGTGCACCTGGCGCGTTCGGCGTCCGGGCTGCGGCTCGCGGTGAAGGTCGTGCACGCGGAATTCGCCCAGGACCCGGAGTTCCGGGGCCGGTTCCGGCAGGAGGTGGCGGCCGCGCGGCGGGTCAGCGGGGCTTTCACGGCGCCGGTCGTGGACGCCGATCCCGACAGTGAGCGGCCCTGGATGGCGACGCTCTACATTCCCGGCCCCACGCTTTCCGCGCATGTGAAGCGGAAGGGCCCGCTGCCCCTGGACGAGGTACGGAAACTGGGCGCCGGACTGGCGGAAGCACTGCGCGACATCCACCGCGCCGGCGTGGTGCACCGCGATCTGAAGCCGAGCAATGTCCTGCTGGCGGCGGACGGCCCGAAAGTCATCGATTTCGGTATTTCGCGACCGTCCGACAGCGAAATGCGGACGGAAACCGGCAAATTGATCGGGACGCCGCCTTTCATGGCGCCCGAACAGTTCCAGCGGCCCCGGGAAGTCGGCCCGGCGGCGGATGTCTTCGCGCTGGGTTCGGTACTGGTGCACGCGGCGACCGGGAGCGGCCCTTTCGATTCGGAGAGCCCGTACCTCGTCGCGTACCAGGTCGTCCACGACGAGGCGGACCTCGCGGGCGTGCCGGAGGAGCTGGCGCCGCTGCTGCGCAGCTGCCTCGCGAAGGACCCGGCGGACCGCCCGACGCCGAGCCAGCTGATGGCCCGGCTCCGCGTCGACCTCCCGACGGAGCTGTACCTGGAGCCGCTGTACGAGCCGATGGCGGCCGCGCGCGCGGCGCCCGCCACCGAGGCCGGACCTGGCGCCGGGCCCGCCACGGACCCGTCCTTCGGGCCGGACTCGCTCCTGGAGCCGGACTCGACCCTCGACGCGCCGGAGTCGCGGGTGTCCCCGGCCCCGTCGTCTGCCGCGTCCCCCGCCCTGCCCGCGCCGTACATACCGCTCCAGCGCGGGCCCGCCGAGGCCGTGCCCACCCACGTCCGGGTCCACGTACCGGCCGGGCCGTCGGCGCCCGCGGGCCCGGCGAAGGCTCCCGCGCCCCGCCGCGCGCGCCGTTGGGCGGTCTGGGCGGCGGTCGCGGCGGTCCTCGTCGCCGGGGGCGGCTTCCTGGGCGTACGGGCGCTGCTCCCGGAGGACGGTCCGGTGCGGCACTCCGGCGGTACGGAGGCGGCGGAGCCCTTCCACCCCTGGCGCACCGCCCTGCTCGAACGTTCCGCCGACCACCCGGCCGAGATGCCGTTCTGCTCCTTCGCGCCGCGCACCGCGCCGTCGGCCGCGGCCCCCGCGCCCGCCCTCTTCTGTGCCCAGCGCGGCGTGCGGGCCGCGCGCGTGGACCCCGAGCACGGCGCCGTGCAGTGGCGGCTGCCCGCCGGGCCCGCGACCGGCGCCGACCTGCCACCGGCCGCGCCCGTGTTCTCCGGCGGCCTGCTGTACGCGCTGTCCGCCGACGGCCGGCGGCTGGACGCCTTCGACCCGGCGGCGGACGGCAAGGGCGCCCGGCGCTGGAGCCGGGACGTCTCCGCGTACCACGGGCAGGTCGCCGTCGTGGGCGACGCCGTGCTGCTCACGGCGGCGGACGGCACGGTCACCGCGCTGGACAGCCGGACGCACGAGCAGCGGTGGCGCCGCGCGTTCCCGGGACACGCGCTGCCCCGCTTCCAGGCGTACGGGACGGGCGGCGGCACCGCGTACGCGGCCACCGTGCAGGACGGCGGTCGCACCCTCGTCACGGCGATCGGCCTCGCGCACGGCACCGTGCGGTGGGAGCGGCGGCTGCCCGGGACGCTCACCCCGGTGGGCCTGGGCAGCGGCGGCGCGCTCTTCCTGACCTCGGCCGCGCAGGACTCCCGTACGAAGGCGGTGGTGCGGTACGCCCCCGGCAGCGGCGCGGTGCGTACGTACCGGCTGGCGGCGCCGCTGGACGACGCGCTCGCGGCGGTCCGGGGCGACACGGTCTACCTGCTCGCCTATGGGGGCACGCTGCAGGCCGTCGGCGCGCGGACGTGGCAGGTCGAGACGTCGGTCAGCCGCGGCTCGCAGCCGGTGGTGGCCGGCGACCGGCTGTACTTCAGCGCGGCCGACGGGCGGCTGCTGGCCGTGGACACCCGGCACGGGGCGATGCTGGGGCAGACGAAGCCGCGGCTGGCCACGGGGCGCGGCGGCTTCCTGGAAACGCTGCCGACGCCGGCGGTGGACCCGGCCGGGCGGCGGGTCTTCGCCGCGGCGCCGGACGGCACGGTCTTCGGAGTGGACGCGGAGGACCCCGGCCGCTGGTAGCGGGCCGGGGTCCTCGTCGTCGCTGTGAGAGCGGTGGTCAGCCGCTGCGGGAGCGGTGTCAGCCGAGCTTGCTGATGTCGCGGACCGCGCCCTTGTCGGCGCTGGTGGCCATCGCCGCGTAGGCGCGCAGCGCCTGCGAGACCTTGCGCTCGCGGTTCTTCGGCGCGTACACGCCGCCCAGCGCCTCGCGGCGGGCGGCCAGCTCCTCGTCACCGACCAGCAGCTCGATCGAGCGGCCCGGGATGTCGATGCGGATCCGGTCGCCGTTCTCGACCAGCGCGATCGTGCCGCCGCCGGCCGCCTCGGGCGAGGCGTGGCCGATGGAGAGACCGGACGTACCGCCGGAGAAGCGGCCGTCGGTGATCAGCGCGCAGGTCTTCCCCAGGCCCCGGCCCTTGAGGTACGAGGTCGGGTAGAGCATCTCCTGCATGCCGGGGCCGCCCTTGGGGCCCTCGTAGCGGATGACGACCACGTCGCCGTCCGTGATCTCCTTCATCAGGATCTTCTGGACGGCCTCTTCCTGGGACTCGCAGACCACGGCCGGGCCCTCGAACTTCCAGATGGACTCGTCCACGCCCGCGGTCTTCACGACACAGCCGTCGACCGCCAGATTGCCCTTGAGGACCGCGAGCCCGCCGTCCTTGGAGTACGCGTGCTCGGCCGAGCGGATGCAGCCGCCCTCGGCGTCCTCGTCCAGCGCCGCCCAGCGCTCGGACTGGGAGAACGCCTCGGCGGAGCGGACGCAGCCGGGGGCCGCGTGCCACAGCTCGATGGCCTCCGGGGAGGGCGAACCGCCGCGCACGTCCCAGGTCTTGAGCCAGTCGGCGAGCGACGGGCTGTGCACGGAGTGCACGCCCTCGTTGAGCAGACCGGCGCGGTGCAGCTCGCCGAGGAGGGCCGGGATGCCGCCTGCGCGGTGCACGTCCTCCATGTAGTACGTGCGGTCCTTCGCGACGTTCGGCGCGACCTTGGCCAGGCACGGGACGCGGCGCGAGACGGCGTCGATCGCCTCCAGGCCGAAGGGGACGTCCCCCTCCTGGGCGGCGGCCAGCAGGTGCAGGATGGTGTTCGTCGAGCCGCCCATGGCGATGTCGAGGGCCATGGCGTTCTCGAAGGCGTCGAACGTGGCGATGTTGCGCGGCAGGACCGACTCGTCGCCGCCCTCGTAGTACCGCTTGGCGATCTCCACGACCGTACGGCCGGCGTTCTCGTACAGCGCCTTGCGGGCGGTGTGCGTGGCCAGCACCGAGCCGTTGCCGGGCAGCGAGAGGCCGATGGCCTCGGTCAGGCAGTTCATCGAGTTGGCGGTGAACATGCCGGAGCAGGAGCCGCAGGTCGGGCAGGCGTTCTCCTCGATACGGAGCATGTCCGCGTCGGAGATCTTCTCGTTGACGGCGTCCGACATCGCGTCGACCAGGTCGAGGGTGCGGACCGTGCCGTCGACGAGGGTCGCGCGGCCGGACTCCATCGGGCCGCCGGAGACGAAGACGGTCGGGATGTTGAGCCGCAGGGCGGCGTTCAGCATGCCCGGGGTGATCTTGTCGCAGTTGGAGATGCAGATCAGGGCGTCGGCGCAGTGGGCCTCGACCATGTACTCCACGGAGTCCGCGATCAGGTCGCGGGACGGGAGGGAGTACAGCATGCCGCCGTGGCCCATCGCGATGCCGTCGTCGACCGCGATGGTGTTGAACTCGCGCGGGACCGCCCCCGCCGCCTTGATGGCCTCGCTCACGATCCGGCCGACCGGCTGGAGGTGGGTGTGGCCCGGCACGAACTCGGTGAAGGAGTTGGCGACCGCGATGATCGGCTTGCCGATGTCCTCGCTCGCTACGCCCGACGCCCGCATAAGGGCACGGGCGCCCGCCATGTTGCGGCCGTGGGTAACGGTGCGGGACCTCAGCTCAGGCACGATGGTCACTCCCTTGGGATCGTCTGCGGCACGCGGCTGCGGACGCATTCCGCGCCACGTATCACCTGATCCCGAGATTACGCTGTCGATCCAAGATCCGGACAGCGCCTCCAGATTATGAGACATCTGCCCGCACTACGGACGCACGCGCTCACGCCTCCGCGAGGTACCGCTGGAGCGTCGGCGCGACCATCCGGACGATGTCCTCGGGATCGGCCGAGGCCAGCGGCTCGACCTGGACGACGTACCGCAGCATCGCGATGCCGACCAGATGGGAGGCGGCCAGCTCGGCCCGGAAGCGCGGCTCCGGCACCGCCAGCTCCGCCGCCACCCGCTCCAGCATCCGCCGCAGCACGAAGCCGCGCAGCACCTTCGCGGCGGTCTCGTGGGTCATCGCCGAGCGGATGACGGCGAGCAGCGGGGCGCGGGTGGCGGGGTTCTCCCAGATGCCGAGGAAGTACCGCGCGAACCGCTCGCCGATGCCGTCGGCGCCCGGCGCGAGCAGATCGGGCAGGTGCAGCGCGGGCTGCTCCATGGTGATCTCGATGGCCGCGCCGAAGACCTGCTCCTTCGTACCGAAGTAGTGGTGCACCAGCGCCGGGTCCACCTGCGCCGCCTTGGCGATGCCGCGGATGGACGTCTTGTCGTAGCCGCGTTCGGCGAATTCCGTACGGGCCGCGGCGAGAATCCGCTCCCGCGCGCCGGGTCCCGCGGTGCCCTCCGTACGGGCGGGGCGGCCACGCCGCCTCGGAGCAGCCCCGGAACCTTCCGTCCCGGGCGCGCTCACGACCCGTACACCCGGTTCGGCGAGGCGAGGTGCAGGCGCGTGAAGGCGAGGGCCTCGGCGAGGTCGGCCTCGCGTTCGGCGGCGGACATCGCCCGGCGGGTGTTGACCTCGATGACGATGTGCCCGTCGTAGCCGGTGGCGGCCAGCCGCTCCAGCAGCTCGGCGCACGGCTGCTTGCCGCGCCCCGGGACCAGGTGCTCGTCCTTGTTGGAGCCGTTGCCGTCGGCGAGGTGGATGTGGGCGAGCCGGTCGCCCATCCGGTCCACCATGTGCAGGGCGTCGCTCCGGGCGGTCGAGGTGTGCGACAGGTCGACCGTGAAGTGCCGGTAGTCGTCCTTGGTGGGGTCCCAGTCCGGCGCGTACGCCAGCATCTCGCGGTCGCGGTACCGCCAGGGGTACATGTTCTCGACGGCGAACTTCACGTCCGTCTCGCCCTCCATGCGCCAGATTCCGCGCACGAAGTCCCGGGCGTAGTTGCGCTGCCATCGGAACGGCGGATGCACCACGACCGTGGAGGCGCCGAGCTTCTCGGCGGCGTTGCGGGCGCGCTGGAGCTTGGTCCACGGGTCGGTGGACCACACGCGCTGCGTGATCAGCAGACACGGCGCGTGGATGGCCAGCACCGGCACGCCGTGGTAGTCGGACAGCCGGCGCAGCGCCTCGATGTCCTGGCTGACCGGATCGGTCCAGACCATGACTTCGATTCCGTCGTACCCCAGGCGCGCGGCGATCTCGAAGGCCGTCGCGGTCGACTCCGGATACACCGATGCCGTGGACAGGGCGACCTTCGCATCCGGGATGCGCACCACTGGCTCCGTCACGAGGGACAGGGTACGGGGCCGCGCGGGGCGCGGGGGAGCGGGCCGCCATTGGGGGTGCCCCTGTCGCAGCGTGGGCGGCCGCGGCGCCGTCCTGGTTGCTCGCGCAGTTCCCCGCGCCCCTGACGGGATCGCCCTTCGGGCTCACCCTCAGGCCGCGTCGCCCCCCGACTCACCGTTCGGCAAATGGTCCAGCCGTCGCAGGATGACGCCCTCGCGCAGCGCCCACGGGCAGATCTCCAGCTCGTCCACGCCGAAGAGGTCCATCGCCGCCTCCGCGACCAGGGCACCGGCCAGCAGCTGGCGGGACCGGCCCTCGGAGACCCCGGGCAGCTCGGCGCGCTTCTCCGCCGTCATCGTGGCCAGCTGCGGCACCCACTCCTCCAGCGCCTTCCGGCTCAGCCCGCGCTGCACGTACAGGCCCTCCGCCGAGCGGGCCGCGCCCGCCAGCCTGGCCAGCTGCTTGAACGTCTTGGACGAGGCCACCACGTGGTCCGGCGTACCGAAGCGTGTGAAGTCGCTCACCACGCGCCCGATGTCGGCCCGTACGCGGCGGCGCAGCGCCCGTACGTCCTCCGGGTCCGGCGGGTCGCCGGGCAGGTCGGTGTTGGTCAGCCGGCCGGCGCCGAGCGGCAGCGAGACCGCCGCGTCCGGGTCCTCGTCCAGGCCGTACGCGATCTCCAGCGAGCCGCCGCCGATGTCCAGGAGCAGCAGCCGCCCGGCGGACCAGCCGAACCAGCGGCGGGCCGCGAGGAAGGTGAGCCGCGCCTCGTCCTCGCCGGAGAGGACCCGCAGCGTGACGCCGGTCTCCTCGGCGACGCGGGCCAGCACGTCCTCGCCGTTGGGTGCCTCACGTATGGCCGAGGTCGCGAACGGCAGCACGTCCTCGACGCCCTTGTCCTCCGCGACCCGCACCGCCTCACGGACCGTCGCGACGAGCCGGTCGACGCCCGGACCTGCGACGTTCCCGTCCTCGTCGAGGAGTTCGGCCAGCCGCAGTTCCGCCTTGTGGGAGTAGGCGGGCAGCGGGCGCGCGCCGGGGTGCGCGTCCACCACCAGTAGGTGGACCGTATTCGAACCCACATCGAGGACACCGAGTCTCATACTCAGAAAGCTACTGCGGCCACGCCGCGCCTTTACGCTGGGGAGGTGGCGAAGACGAAAAAGGCGAAGCAGGAAAAGGCCCGCAAAAAGATGGAAAAGCAACAAGCGCGCGGGGCGGCGTCCGACGAGGTGACCGACGAGGTCGGCCTCGACTTCGCCCGCGCCTGGGTCACGTTCCCCGACCCGGCCGACGACGAGCAGATCTTCCGGTGCGACCTGACCTGGCTCACCTCCCGCTGGAACTGTGTGTTCGGCGGCGGCTGCCAGGGCATCGAGGCGGGCCGCGCCGACGACGGCTGCTGCACGCTCGGCGCGCACTTCTCCGACGAGGAGGACGAGCAGCGGGTCGCCGAGCACGTGGCGCGGCTCACGCCGGACATCTGGCAGTTCCACGACGTGGGCACGACGACCGGCTGGGTCGAGGAGGACGAGGACGACGGCGAGCGCCAGACGCGCCGCTGGAAGGGCTCCTGCATCTTCCAGAACCGCCCCGGCTTCGCCGGCGGCGCCGGCTGCTCCCTGCACATCCTGGCCCTCCAGGACGGCCGCGAGCCCCTCGAAACCAAGCCGGACGTCTGCTGGCAGCTGCCGGTCCGCCGCACGTACGACTGGATCGACCGCCCCGACGACACCCGCGTGCTCCAGATCACCATCGGCGAGTACGACCGCCGCGGCTGGGGCCCCGGCGGCCACGACCTGAACTGGTGGTGCACATCGGCGACGTCCGCGCATGGCGCGTCCCGCGCCGTGTATCAGTCGTACGCGCCGGAGCTCATCGAGCTGATGGGCAAGGAGGGGTACGACCGCCTCGCAGAACTCTGCGAGGAACGCCTGGCAACGGAGACCCCGATGGCCCCGCACCCGGCGGACCCGGTACTGCTGCCGATGCCGGTGGTACGCGACAGCTCCAGCCAGTCCTGAGGCCCCACCCCAGCCCGTCCTGAGCCCCACCCAGCCCGTCCGGCGTTTGAGGACCGGGGGTCCGGGGGCAGCGCCCCCGGCACTCAGCCTGTCGGGGTACCCGATTCCGAGGGGGTCGGGGTCTCCGACGGCGGCTCGCTCGGCGACGGTTCGGACGCCGTAGGCGTAGGCGTCGGGGACGGCGGCGGGTCACTCGGCGAAGGGTCGGAGGGCGACGGCGTAGGCGTAGGTGTCGGGGAGCTCGGCGGAGCCGTAGGCGCGCCCCGGCCCTCGATCGTGATCACCGCGCCCGCCGGCTCCACGGCGACCCGCGCCCGCCAGTACCCGGCCGGCTCCCGGTCGTGGTCGACGTACACCCTGATCGTCGTCGTCCCGCCCGGCTGCAGCACCCCGGCGGTCGTACTGAACTGCAGCCACGGCGCCCCGGTGTGCGCCGCCCAGTGCACCGCCGTCCCGCCGGACGCGGCCAGCGTGATGACCGTGAGGTCGCCGCTCGGCTGCGCCGCGACGGTCAGCCGCCCCGGCCCGGAGCGGGACCGCGAAGGGCTCGGCGCGGCCTCCCGCAGCCGCTCCCCCCGCGCCCCGATCACCTCCACCGACACGTCCGGCGTGTGCGTGCCCTGCCGCAACTGCGGTCCGGGCGTCGTCTGCGCGCTGCCGGCCTTCTCGTACGGGCGGCCGCCGATCCGGTCCCCCGCGCTGTCGCCCGCGGTGACGGCCGTGCCGTCGGTCTCGCCGGTCAGCGGCGCACCCCGGTACGCCGCCCAGAGCGCGAGCACGGGCGCCGCGAGGACGGTGGCCACCACGGTCGTGGTGAGCGCGCGGCTGCGCAGCCGCGCGTTGCGGGCCGCCCGGTCCTTGGGCCCGAGCGGGAACCCGCTGCGGTCGTAGCGGGGTGCAGAACCGTTTACGCCGACCGCTCGTTTCGTGCGCCCCTGCGCCCCCTTCTCCGGCTGCTCCACCGCCCGCCCCGTACGCGACCGCAGCGCCGCCCGCATCGCCACACGGGCCGCCGCACGGGGCGCGGTGACCAGCGGGAGCGGCCCCCGTGCCACCGGCTCCGTGCCGGGCCAGGGCCCGTCCGCCGTCGCCCGCTCGGCCGTCCGGCGGCACTCGTCGCAGGCGTCGACGTGCCGCACCAGCTCCCGGAGCAGGGCCGTGCTCAGCAGCATCCGGCCGTCCCCGGCCGGGCGCGCCACCTCGGGGCAGCGGCCGGTCTCGGCCACGGCGAGCGCCGCGCGGGTGCGCTCCACCTCGCAGGCGGCGGTGGACAGCAGCGCGCGGGCCGCGACCGGCTCCATGCCCAGTACGGCGGCCAGCTCCCGGGAGCCCAGCCCGTGCCGGACGGACAGCTCCAGGGCCTCGCGCTGCTCGGGCGTGGCGCCGGCGGCCTCCGGCCAGGCCAGCGCGGACAGTTCGCGCCGCCGGTCGGACTCCTCGGCGACCGCGGGCCCCTGGGGCGCGCCGGGGTCCGCGAGCCTGCGCAGACAGGCCCAGCGGGCCAGCGCGTACAGCCAGGGGCGGTACAGGCCGGGGTCGGACGGGCGGCGCCCGTGCTGCCGCTCGGCGAGCGCGAGCACCTCGCCGAGCACCTCGGTCGCCGCGTCGTGCTCGCACAGCACGGAGAGGCAGTACGTGAACAGCCCGTCGATGTAGGGCTCGTAGCGCTCGGGGGACGGGTCGTGGCGGTCGGGCCCGGCGGTCCGGCCGGCCCGGCCCGCCCGCTGTGACCGCTCCGCCCGGCCGACGGGGGGCGGTGCGGTGGTGGTGTGCGTGGGGTGTCCGGGCCTGCTGCTCATCACCCGGCGACGGTAGACACATGCCGCGGACCGGTCAGGGGCGCTCGGCCGGTTTTAATTCTTTCGGGTGACGATCTCCCTCAAAAGGGGACAGGAGTCCGAGCCGCCCCTCCCCCACACGCGTACCTGCCGTCCCGGGCGCCCGTGTCCCGTCTCCCGTCCCGCGCCCCAGGGATGCCTCCCCCGTCCGCCGCCCGGCCGCGTTGTCGTACCCCACGGCTACGGTGGCTTCCATGGCAACCCGTAAATCCCCGGCGAAGGACCGCCCGTCGTACCGCTGCACGGAGTGCGGCTGGACCACCGCGAAGTGGCTCGGCCGCTGCCCCGAGTGCCAGGCGTGGGGCACGGTCGAGGAGGCCGGCGGCAGCCCGGCCGTGCGGACGACCGCGCCGGGCCGGGTCACGACCGCTGCGCTGCCGATCGGCCAGGTCGACGGCCGGCAGGCGACGGCCCGCTCCACGGGCGTGGCCGAGCTGGACCGCGTGCTGGGCGGCGGCCTCGTCCCCGGCGCCGTCGTGCTGCTCGCCGGCGAGCCCGGCGTCGGCAAGTCCACGCTGCTGCTGGACGTCGCGGCGAAGGCCGCGAGCGAGGACCACCGCACGCTGTACGTCACGGGCGAGGAGTCCGCGAGCCAGGTGCGGCTGCGCGCCGACCGCATCGGCGCCCTCCACGACGATCTGTACCTCGCCGCCGAGACCGACCTCTCCGCCGTCCTCGGCCACCTGGACACGGTCAAGCCCTCCCTGCTGATCCTGGACTCCGTGCAGACCGTCGCCTCGCCGGAGATCGACGGCGCGCCCGGCGGCATGGCCCAGGTCCGTGAGGTCGCCGGGGCACTCATCCGCGCCTCCAAGGAGCGCGGCATGTCCACCCTCCTGGTCGGCCACGTCACCAAGGACGGGAACATCGCGGGTCCCCGCCTCCTGGAGCACCTCGTCGACGTCGTGCTCAGCTTCGAGGGCGACCGGCACGCCCGCCTCCGCCTGGTACGCGGCGTCAAGAACCGCTACGGCGCGACGGACGAGGTCGGCTGCTTCGAGCTGCACGACGAGGGGATCACGGGCCTGGCCGACCCCTCGGGCCTCTTCCTGACCCGCCGCGACGAGCCCGTGCCGGGCACCTGCCTGACCGTCACCCTGGAGGGCCGCCGCCCGCTGGTCGCCGAGGTCCAGGCGCTCACGGTGGAGTCCCAGATCCCCTCCCCGCGGCGGACGACCTCCGGCCTGGAGACCTCCCGGGTCTCGATGATGCTGGCCGTACTGGAGCAGCGCGGCCGGATCGCCGCCCTCGGCAAGCGGGACATCTACAGCGCGACGGTCGGCGGCGTGAAGCTCTCCGAGCCGGCCGCCGACCTCGCCATAGCGCTCGCCCTCGCCAGCGCCGCCTCCGACACGCCCCTGCCGAAGAACCTCGTCGCCATCGGCGAGGTCGGGCTCGCCGGCGAGGTCCGCCGCGTCACGGGCGTGCAGCGCCGGCTCTCCGAAGCGGCGCGGCTGGGCTTCACGCACGCGCTGGTGCCGACCGATCCGGGCAGGATTCCGGCCGGAATGCGGGTCCTGGAGGTGGCGGACGTCGGCGAGGCGCTGCGCGTGCTCCCCCGCCGCCCGCGCCGCGAGTCGCCGCGGAAGGAGGCCGCCGCCGAAGAGACATCCGGGTCCCCGCTGAGCGGCCGCTGAGCCCCGGAGGCTGCCTCCGGTGTGCCGCCCCGCGCCGTCCGTGCAGGACTCCCCTAGGTAAACGGCGCGTCGCCGGTAGACTTTGCCCTGGTCTCGCCCGTCAACGCAGTCCAGCCGCAGATCGCGTCCGCGACGTATGTACGCGGCCAAGGCAACTCCGGGCGGGCTGCGGCACCGACAGACCTTGCGACGGAGGAGTGCAGTGGCAGCCAACGACCGGGCGTCGTCCCCCGGAAGGTCCGGCGGTAGCTCCGGCGGTGACGGTCTGATGCGCGCCTCGCTCAGCGCGGTCGCGCCGGGCACGGCACTGCGCGACGGACTCGAACGCATCCTCCGCGGCAACACCGGCGGTCTCATCGTCCTCGGCTTCGACAAGACCGTGGAATCGATGTGCACCGGCGGCTTCGTCCTCGACGTCGAGTTCAGCGCCACCCGCCTGCGTGAGCTGTGCAAGCTCGACGGCGCGCTGGTCCTCGACAAGGACATCACCAAGATCATGCGGGCGGGCGTCCAGCTCGTCCCGGACGCCTCGATCCCCACCGAGGAGACCGGCACCCGCCACCGCACGGCGCAGCGGGTGTCCATCCAGGCCGGTTTCCCGGTCGTCTCGGTCAGCCAGTCGATGCGGCTGATCGCCCTGTACGTGGACGGCGAGCGCCGCGTCCTGGAGGAGTCCGCCGCGATCCTCTCCCGCGCCAATCAGGCGCTCGCCACCCTGGAGCGGTACAAGCTCCGCCTGGACGAGGTCGCCGGCACGCTCTCCGCGCTGGAGATCGAGGACCTGGTGACGGTCCGCGACGTCTCCGCCGTGGCCCAGCGGCTGGAGATGGTCCGCCGGATCGCCACCGAGATCGCCGAGTACGTCGTCGAGCTCGGCACGGACGGCCGGCTGCTCTCCCTGCAGCTGGACGAGCTGATCGCGGGCGTCGAGCCGGAGCGCGAGCTGGTTGCCCGGGACTACGTCCCCGAGCCGACGGCCAAGCGCTCCCGTACGGTCTCCGAGGCGCTCTCCGAGCTGGACGCGCTCTCCCACACCGAGCTGCTGGAACTCCCGATCGTGGCGCGCGCCCTCGGCTACAGCGGCTCCCCCGAGACCCTGGACTCGGCGGTCTCCCCGCGCGGCTTCCGCCTGCTGGCCAAGGTGCCCCGCCTCCCCGGCGCCGTCATCGACCGCCTCGTCGACCACTTCGGCGGCCTGCAGAAGCTCCTGGCGGCCAGTGTCGACGACCTCCAGACGGTCGACGGCGTCGGCGAGGCCCGGGCCCGCTCCGTCCGCGAGGGCCTCAGCCGCCTCGCGGAGTCCTCCATCCTGGAACGCTACGTCTGACCGTTCCGGTCGCCGCCCCGCCCCTCAGTCCTTCGCGAGGACGAAGGACGTGCTGTCCGGCTTCAGGCCCGGGACCGTGGCCTCGGCGAGGTAGGTGCCGGGCTTGGCGGACTTGGCGGCGGGGGTGGCGCACTCGGCGGCCGTGGGCTTGCGGTCCCATTCGACGGTGCGGGTGACAGCGGACTGGGCGGGGACCTTCACCAGGGCGCTGCCGGTGTTCGGCGGGCAGTCGTCGGAGGCGTACACATGGGCGTCGCTGTCGGTGTGACTGATCGTCAGTACCGCGGCCTTGCGGCCGAGGTCCACCTTGCAGTCCGCGTCCGAGGTGTTCTTGACGGTCAGCTCGAAGCGCGGCTTCGCGTCCGGGCCGTAGGAGTTCTTGACGCTGCGCAGGGTCAGCCGCGTCCCGGAGCCGGTGCAGTCGGCGAGCGCCGATCCGCCCGGTACGAGCACGCCGCCGGCGCTGCCCGCCCCCGCGCCGGAGCCCGTACCGCCTTCGCCGATCGGCGTGCCGGAGCCGGAGCCGCCCGAGCCGCCGCTGCCCGCGCCGCCGGAGCCCGCGTCGGCGCCACCGGCACCGCCGCCGTCGCCCGACTCGTCGCGGCCGCCCGGCTTCTGGCTGATGCCGGAGTCGGTGGCGTTGGGTCCCGGGGTGATGGACGTGGCGGGACCGCCGGCCGAGCCCTTGCTGTTCGAGCTGCCGTCACCGCTGGTCCCGCCCATGGTGACGGTCCATACGACCAGCAGCACGAGGAGCGCGAGGATCGCGAGCGCGACCGCCCTCCGTCGCCAGTAGATGGAGGAGGGAAGCGGCCCGATCGGATTGCGCAGAGATCCCACGCGGAAACTGTACGAGAGATCAGCCCGGATGCCAGCCAGTACCCGCCGACGGGCCACCGGCTTTTCCCATCATCTGCCCGGTTCTTCCTGGTCAGGAAGGAGAATTGGCCCGGATGAGCGACCCCCGTGCGTCAACCGCCCATCAGTTCCCGCCACTTCACGCGGTCCACTCCTCCTTGTGGCCGAAGCCGCGGGCGTTGTCGATCAGGCGGAGCCACGTGGGGCGGAGTTCCCAGAAGGCCGTGTGGTCCATGGCGGCGCGGAGCTTGGGGCTGAGCGCCACGTAGGGGAAGCGGTCGGCGTACGCGCGCCAGGCGCGTCTGCGCTCACCGCCGTCCAGCCGGCGGCACACGCCGCGCCCCTGTACGCCCGTCAGGCCGCTCCAGTCCTGGCCGTCACGCTGGGCAGTGAACGCGACCGGGGCCGCCGGCCGCGCGGCGGACAGGGCACTGCCGTGGCGGGTGGACTCGGAGGTGACGAAGAGGAGGGCGGGGGCCGGGTCCTCGGTCAGGGCGTACAGGACGGCGCACGCCTGGGGTCCGTCGCCGTCCGTATAGGCGAGCGTCATGGTGGTGTGGTCGGCGAGGGCCCGCAGGATGCCGGGCGGGGGCGTGCTGTCGGTCATGACAGCATCCTCGCGCGCCCACCGGACGCGCGGAGCGCCGCCCCGCGCACGCCCCGTTGCAGCAGTGCGGGTACCACGTGCAGGTGCACAACGGGCGGCTCGGGCCCGGCGCGTTTCACCGTCGCGGGGCCCCGTGTCAGGATCGGCGGTGCCATGACTTCCACTCCTGCCACCGCCCAGTCCGCCGGCGACGCCGCCGTGGAGCCCGGCACCGGACGCCCCGCCGGGACCCCGGCGCCGCGCCCCGCCGACTCCGCCGCCGCCTCCGCCCCTGCTGCCGCATCCGTCACCGGCAACGCCACGGCCGCCACCGACGCCGTCGACGTGGCCGGCCGGCGGCTGCACGCCCCGGTCAACGACTGGTTCGACGAGCACGCCCGCGATCTGCCGTGGCGCCGCCCCGAGGCGGGTGCCTGGGGCGTGATGGTCAGCGAGTTCATGCTGCAGCAGACGCCCGTCAACCGTGTACTGCCGGTCTACGAGCAGTGGCTGGCCCGCTGGCCCCGCCCGGCCGACCTGGCCGCCGAGCCGTCCGGCGAGGCGGTGCGCGCCTGGGGCCGGCTCGGCTACCCGCGGCGCGCCCTGCGGCTGCACGCCGCCGCCTCCGCGATAAGGGAGCGGCACGGCGGCGACGTGCCGCGCGAGCACGCCCAGCTGCTGGCGCTGCCCGGCGTCGGCGAGTACACCGCCGCCGCCGTGGCCTCCTTCGCGTACGGCCAACGGCACGCGGTCCTCGACACGAACGTCCGCCGGGTCTTCGCCCGCGCGGTCACCGGCCGCCAGTACCCGCCGAACGCCACCACCGCCGCCGAGCGCAAGCTCGCCCGCGCGCTGCTGCCCGAGGACGAGGGGACGGCCTCGAAGTGGGCCGCCGCCACGATGGAGCTGGGCGCGCTGGTGTGCACGGCGCGCAGCCCGGAGTGCGTGCGCTGCCCGATCGCCGCGCAGTGCGCCTGGCGGCTGGCCGGTTCCCCCGAGCACGAGGGCCCGCCGCGGCGCGTCCAGACGTACGCGGGCACCGACCGCCAGGTGCGCGGCAAGCTGCTGGCCGTGCTGCGCGAGGCCGTCGCGCCGGTGCCGCAGGCGAAGCTGGACGCGGTGTGGCACGAGCCCGTCCAGCGGGCCAGGGCCCTGGACGGCCTGGTCGCCGACGGTCTGGTGGAGCCGCTGGCGGACGGCCTGTACCGGCTCCCGCTGACCTGACCGGCTTCCCGCCGGCCCGATCCCCGGCGGGCCCCCCGTACGGAGGGCCCGTCCTCCCCCTGGAGGAGGACCCCGCCGCCGCTCCCGTCCCCCGCGAGGAGGAGCGCCGCGCCGCTGTTACACAACCGACGGATTTCCGTGCATCCGCTGTGCGGCGGCCGCGCATGACGCCGCAACACCCCCTCCGTAGCTTCGTCTTCGTGCTGGAGACGGACCGTGCGCCGACACCCTCGGCGAGGTCCCACGACCACCGGCACGGACAACGTGGGGAACGCAGGCGGAGATCGGAGGCGTCGGTATGGCGACCAGCGGCGGCAAGGTACTGGACTTCGAGGAATACGTGCGCACCCGGCAGGACGCCCTGCTGCGGAGCGCCCGGCGTCTGGTGCCCGACCCGGTCGACGCGCAGGACCTGCTGCAGACGGCCCTGGTCCGCACGTACGGGCGCTGGGACGGCATCGCCGACAAGTCGCTCGCCGACGCCTACCTGCGCCGCGTCATGATCAACACGCGGACCGAGTGGTGGCGGGCGCGCAAGCTCGAGGAGGTGCCGACCGAGCAGCTCCCGGACGCGAGCGTGGACGACGGCGCCGAGCAGCGCGCCGACCGCGCCCTGCTGATGGACATCCTCTCGGTACTGGCTCCCAAGCAGCGCAGCGTCGTCGTCCTGCGACACTGGGAGCAGATGAGTACGGAGGAGACCGCGGCGGCGCTGGGCATGTCCACGGGGACGGTCAAGAGCACGCTGCACCGGGCGCTGGCCCGGCTGCGCCAGGAGCTGGTGAACCGCGAGGTCGACGCGCGCGTACTGGAGCGTGACGACCAGGAGCGGGAGCGGTGCGCGGCCTGACCGGCCGCGGAGCCGCCGGTCCACGGGCCGGCGACGGGTGACAGGCATGGTGAGCAGGAGCGGTGTGACCAGAGGCGGCGGAGCCGACGGCGGACCGGCCGGGGGGCGGCCGGGCGCCTTCTCGCGCCTGCCCGGGGGCTGGTGGCGCGCGGCCGGTACGGCCCTCGCGGGGACCGCGGCGGTGGCGCTGCTGATGGCCGGGTGCGACACGACCGGTGACGGGGTCCGGTCGGAGGGCTCGGCGAGCGGCACCCCCGTGCCCTCCCGCGCCCGCAGCGCGACGCCGACGCCGTCCCCCTCGTCCTCCGTGGCGTACAAGAAGGTCGACGCGCGGGCGCTGCTGCGCAAGGACCCCAAGGTCGGCGCCGAGGTGAAGAAGACCCTGGCCAAGCCGTGCACGGCCGACGAGTACCCGATAGACGTCACGTACGCCTCGCTGACCGGCGGCAGGACGGCCGACGTCATCATCAACGTGATGACGTGCGCGGACTCCGTCGGGATCGGCTCGTATGTGTACCGCAAGGACGCCAAGGGCTATGAGAACGTCTTCAGCAACGAGCAGCCGCCGGTCTACGCCGGGGTGAGCAAGGGCGAGCTGGAGATCACCAAGCAGACGTACGACACCGGTGACGCGGTGTGCTGCCCCACCGGCGAGGATGTGATGACGTACCGCTGGTCGAAGCGGCACTTCAGCGAGTACTCCCGCTATCACACCGACTACAGCAAGACCGTGGACGGCGCCGAATCCAGCGCGACACCTTCGGAGGACTGAGAACCGGCATGGCCGAGACCCATGTGCTCTTCGTCGAGGACGACGACGTCATCCGGGAAGCCACCCAGCTCGCGCTGGAGCGCGACGGCTTCCGGGTGACGGCGATGCCCGACGGGCTGTCGGGCCTGGAAGCCTTCCGCGCGACCCGGCCCGACATCGCGCTGCTGGACGTGATGGTGCCGGGCCTGGACGGCGTCAGCCTGTGCCGGCGCATCCGGGACGAGTCGACGGTTCCGGTGATCATGCTGTCCGCGCGGGCCGACTCCATCGACGTGGTGCTCGGCCTGGAGGCGGGCGCCGACGACTACGTCACCAAGCCGTTCGACGGCGCGGTGCTGGTGGCGCGCATACGGGCGGTGCTGCGCCGCTTCGGGCACGCGAGCGGCCCGGACAGCCGCGGTGGCGCGGGCAAGGAGGCCGCGGCGCCGGTGGCCGACGGGCCGCTGCGCTTCGGTGACCTGGAGGTCGACACCGAGGGCATGGAGGTCCGCAAGGGCGGCGAGCCGGTGGCGCTGACGCCGACCGAGATGCGGCTGCTGCTGGAGTTCTCCGACGCGCCCGGCACGGTGCTCTCCCGCGACCGGCTGCTGGAGCGGGTGTGGGACTACGGCTGGGGCGGCGACACCCGGGTCGTGGACGTCCACGTGCAGCGGCTGCGCGGCAAGATCGGCCAGGACCGGATCGAGACGGTCCGCGGCTTCGGCTACAAGCTGAGAGGCTGACCCGCCGGTGGTCGGCCTCGCCCTGCGTACGGGACTGCGCTGGAAGCTCAGCGCGGCGATCGCGCTCGTCGGCGCGCTGGTCGCGATCGCGCTGAGTCTCGTCGTGCACAACGCCGCCCGCGTCTCCATGCTCGACAACAGCCGCGACGTGCAGATCGAGCGGCTGAACTTCACCCAGCGGATCTACGAGACCACCAGCCGGCTCCAGTTCGGCGCCCGCATCGACGACCCGAAGCTGCCCGCGGCGCTGCGCGCCGAGGTCTCCGAGGGCCGGCGCGCCACCTACCTGGAGGACAACGGGGAGGACGTGCCGGAGGTGTGGGCCGCCGCGCCGCTGGACGACGGCCGGGTGCTCTCCCTCCACAACGACTACCCGGACCGCTTCACCGTCCTGGACGACCTGGACCAGGCACTGTTCATCGGGTCCATCGCGGTCGTCGCGGCGGGCTGCGCGCTGGGCGTACTGGTCGGCGGGCGGCTCTCGCAGCGGCTGCGGAAGGCGGCCGGGGCGGCCCGCAAGCTCGCCGAGGGCGACACGTCCGTACGGGTACGGGACGAGATCGGCGGCCGGGTGCGCGACGAGACCGATGAGCTGGCGCGGGCCGTGGACGCCATGTCGGACGCGCTGCAGACCCGTATCGAGGCCGAGCGGCGGGTCACCGCCGACATCGCGCACGAGCTGCGCACGCCGGTCACCGGGCTGCTCACGGCGGCCGAGCTGCTGCCCCCGGGCCGCCCGACCGAGCTCGTACGGGACCGGGCGCAGGCCATGCGGACGCTGGTGGAGGACGTACTGGAGGTGGCCCGGCTGGACGGCTACGCCGAGCGGGCCGAGCTGCAGGACGTGGACCTCGGGGAGTTCGTCCGGCGGCGGGTGCGCGCGCTGGGGCCCGACATCACGGTCGAGATCGTGCGGGACGCGGAGGTCAGCACCGACCCGCGCCGCCTGGAGCGCATCCTCGGCAACCTCATCGCCAACGCCTCCCGGCACGGCAGGCCGCCGGTCGAGGTCACGGTCGAGGGCCGGGTGATCCGGGTCCGCGACCACGGCCCCGGCTTCCCCGAGGCGCTGCTGCGCGAGGGCCCGAGCCGCTTCCGCACCGGCAGCAGCGACCGGGCGGGGCGTGGCCACGGCCTGGGCCTGACCATCGCGGCGGGCCAGGCGCGGGTGCTGGGCGCGCGGCTGACCTTCCGCAACGCGGAGCCCGCCGTCGACGGCACGACCGGCGCCGTCGCCGTCCTCTGGCTCCCGGAGAACGCCCCGACGGCGACGGGCAGCTTCCCGGTGATCCAGCTGCCGGGCCCGCCGGACTGACCGGCGGGCCCGGCGGGGGCGTCAGACGCCCTGCGGGAGCTTCTCCACGGCGTCCGGCGCGGAGTCCTGCGGCGCGTCCGCCGGCTTCGCCGGGCCGCCGCGCAGCGGGACCTCCTTGAGGAACCAGGCAGCGGCGAAACCGATGACGCTGATGGCCGCGCCGCACAGGAAGACCAGGTGGGTGCCGTCGGCGACCGCGTGCAGGTACGCGTCCTTGATCGGGGCCGGGAGCTGCGCCAGGCCCTTGGGGTCGAGCTGCGCACCGCCCGCGATGGCCTTGCCGGCGGCCGCGCCGCCCCGCTCGGTCATGGTGTTCTGCATCTGGTGACTGAAGAGCGCGCCGAAGATCGCCACACCGAAGGAGCCGCCGATCGTGCGGAAGAGCGTGGCGGAGGACGAGCCGACGCCCATGTCCTTCATCTCGACGCTGTTCTGCGCGATGAGCATGGTCGTCTGCATCAGGAAGCCCATGCCGGCGCCGAGGACGGCCATGTACGCGCCCGAGGTGAAGCGGGTGGTGCCGGTGTCCATCAGGGACAGCAGGAAGAGGCCCGCGGTGATCAGCGCGCCGCCGCCCACCACGAACATCTTGTACCGGCCGCTCGTCGTGGTGACCCGGCCCGCGACCAGCGAGACCGCCATCATCGCCAGCAGCATGGGCAGGAGCAGCAGCCCGGAGTTGGTGGCCGAGGCGCCCTGGACGCTCTGCTGGAAGAGCGGCAGGAAGGTCATCGACCCGAACATCACGAAGCCGACCAGGAACCCGATCAGGGTGACGAGCGAGAAGTTCCCGTTGCGGAAGATGTGCAGCGGCACGACCGGCTCGCTGACCTTGCGCTCCACGAGGACGAAGGCGGCGAGGGAGACCACGCCGAGCGCGCCGAGACCGATGATCTGGGCCGAGTCCCAGTCGTACTCCGTACCGCCCCAGGTGGTGATCAGGACGAGCGCGGTGATGCCGATGGTGAGCAGCGCGGCGCCCACGTAGTCGATGCGCGCCTGAGTGCGCTTCTTCGGCAGGTGCAGCACGGCGGTGACCATGGCCAGGGCTATCGCGCCGAGCGGCAGGTTGATGTAGAAGCTCCAGCGCCAGCCGAGGTGGTCGGTGATGGTGCCGCCGACCAGCGGGCCGCCGATCATGGCGACGGCCATGACGCCGGCCATCATGCCCTGGTACTTGCCGCGCTCACGGGGCGGTATCAGGTCGCCGATGATCGCCATGACGCCGACCATCAGGCCACCGGCGCCCAGGCCCTGCACCGCGCGGAAGGCGATGAGCTGGCCCATGTCCTGGGCCATGCCGGAGAGCGCCGAGCCGATCAGGAACAGCACGATGGACGCCAGGAAGACGCCCTTGCGGCCGTACATGTCGCCGAGCTTGCCCCAGATCGGGGTGGAGGCGGCGGTGGCGAGGGTGTAGGCGGTGACCACCCAGGAGAGGTGGTCGAGGCCGCCGAGCTCGCCGACGATCGTCGGCATCGCGGTGCCCACGATCATGTTGTCGAGCATCGCGAGCAGCATCGCGATCATCAAGGCGAAGAGCACCACACGCACGCTCGCGGGCTGTTTCCCGCCGCGCTCCGTCGGTGCGGTGGCCTGGGTGGCGGCCATCGTTCCCCCGTTTCCTGTACTTACTTGCCGCCCGGCAAGTTTGGATTACAGTGAGGACGGTAAGCGGTAACTAGCCGGTCGTCAAGTAAGTTAAGGTCCGGGCCGCCTGACCAGGGATAGCCTGCGAGAGCGCCAGTACCGACGAAGTAGGAGAGCACCATGGGCACAGCACACGCGCGCAGGGGCAACACCCGGCAGCGCATTCAGGACGTGGCCCTGGACCTCTTCGCGCAGCAGGGGTACGAGAAGACGTCGCTGCGGGAGATCGCCGAGCACCTGGACGTGACGAAGGCGGCGCTGTACTACCACTTCAAGACCAAGGAAGACATCGTCATCAGCCTCTTCGAGGACCTGGCCAGGCCCTGCGACGAGCTGATCGCGTGGGCCGCCGACCGGCCGCGCACGCTGGACACGAAGACCGAGGTCGTCCGCCGCTACAGCGAGGCGCTGCGCGACGCCGCACCGCTCTTCCGCTTCATGCAGGAGAACCAGGCCGCCGTCCGCGACCTGAGCATCGGCGAGTCGTTCAAGGAGCGGATGCTCACGATGGTCGGGCTCCTCAAGGAGCCGGACGCCGAGCTGACGGACCAGGCCCGCTGCGTCACCGCGCTGGTGTCGCTGCACGCGGGGATGTTCGCCATGGGAAACATCGAAGGCGACCCCGAGGACAAGCGCAGGGCCATCCTCGAAGTCGCCTTGGAATTGGTCACCGCGGCGAATACGCCGGGCGAACCTCAACAGTGATTCACCGCACTCGGGCAGAAGTGATTCACCGCACTTCGGCTCACACGTGCAGGTGCTCGCCGCGCAGGAACTTCACCGGCTCGATACCGGTGCCGTAGTCCGGGCCGGTACGGACCTCGAAGTGCAGGTGCGGGCCGGTGGAATTACCGGTGCTGCCGGAAAGCGCGATCTGCTGACCCGCGGACACCTTCTGGCCCACCTGGACCTCGATCTTCGAAAGGTGCGCGTACTGGGTGTACGTGTGGCCGCCGTGCTTGATCACAATGGCATTGCCGTACGCGGGGCCGTCACCGCCGCCGTTCGGACCCGCCTTCACGACGGTGCCCTCGTGCGCGGCCTTCACGTGCGTACCGGTGGGCACCACGAAGTCCTGGCCACTGTGGCGATGCGACCAGTGGCTGCCGGCCAGGCCGAACTTCTCGCCGAGGCCGTACTTGTCCACCGGCTTCTCCCAGCCGTCGGTCTTGGCCAGCTGCCGCTCGGCACGCTCGTGCCGGTCGGCGGCGGCCTTGGCGCGGTCGGCCGCGGCCTTCTTCTCCGCGTCGATCGACTTCTTCTGCGCGTCGGCCTGCGCGCTCACCGTGCTGCCCACGTCCGTGGAAAGGCCCTGGAGCGATACCGCGCCGCCGTCCATCGCCGAAGCAGCACCGGCACCCAGCGCGAGGGAGGCGCCCATTCCGGCCACCAGAACAGTGGCGCGGGTACGCAGGGCGGGCTTCTTCGAATACCGGGTGAGGGAGAACTTCGACATACGGGGATTACCTCCGAAAGAATTGGCTCCCGGCCGGGACCAACCGGGATCGCTATTCATTGGTAACCGCCGCTCGCGGGCCTGCCAAGAAGCCTTTCTACTATCGCACCCCGTATTGAAAGCCACGGGAATCAGCCCCTTGCGCTACCCGGCTCCGCCGCTCCAAAACATCCCGGTCCGACCGGAACGAAAGCCGATCTCTCGGCCGCGATTACGCTCCCACCAGCCATTCCCTTGATCCGCGACTTCTCGGGCGCAGGTCCCTCCCACCCCCCTGCCGAAAGTCCCGGCCCACCGGGGAAACGGGTCCCGCGGCACCGTCCGGCGCCTTTCCTATGGCCTTTAGTAGGCACGAAATGCGCTGTGCGGCATGTCACCGAACCCCCCGATCCGCCCGCTTTGCGCGAGGCCCTTGGTATGTCCGTTTCGGGACCAAGGGCCTGTGATCCCGGTAACCTGACAGGCCGCATCCGGCCCGCAGGAAAGAAGGGGGAGGGCCCGGTATGGACCCCTCGGCACTCGGCGCGCGGCTCGCCTCGTCCGTCGTCGCGCCGCTCGTGAAACGGCTCTTCGTGAAGGAGGGGCCCGGCGCGGGCCTGGCGGAGAAGCCGGTACGGGTCTCGGCGCTGGTGTCGTTCACGGGCGAGAAACGCACGCTCACCGAGGGCGACCTGCGGAAGATCGCCGAGGAGCTGGTCACGCGCGCGGTGCGCGCGGCCGGGCCCGGCGAGCGGCCCGTCCCCGCCGGTGAGGAGACCGCCGTCGCCGACGCGCTCGCGCACACCCTGTACGGCCTGGGCGAGCTGGCCATGGACGACGTACAGGCCGTCCAGCTCGGCGCCCCGGCGCTCGCGGAGCGGCTGCGGCGGGCCAACGGGGCACGGCTCGACGCGCTCTCCCGGGACGCCGCGCTGCTGCACGACGCTTTGCTCGACCTGGCCTGCCTGCACATCGTGCACTTCTTCACCCAGCGCTCGACCTTTGTCGCGCGCACCCTCGTCCAGCAGAGCCGGAGCCTGGACCGGCTCGTCACGCTGACCGACGAGCTGATCGCCCGGAATCCCACGCCGCGGGCCGCGGACACCGCCTTCGAACGCGACTACCTCGCGTACCTCGGCAAGAAGCACGGCCGGCTGACGATCTACGGCATCGACCTGGCGCATTCTCCGGACCGGTGGCCACTGGACGCGGCGTACATGAGCCTGGAGGCGACGTACGCGGACCGGGCGGCCCCGGGCGCCGAGGACGCGTTCGACGGCCTGGGGGACGCCCCGACCCCGCCCGCTTCGCCGGTCCCCGCCGATCACGCGCTCGCCGGGCACAGCCGGGTCCTGCTGCGCGGCGTGGCGGGCTCGGGCAAGAGCACGCTGGTGCAGTGGCTCGCGGTCTCCTGCACCCCGGCGGGCGACGCGGTCGCCATGCCGCACCTGTACGGGCGCATCCCCTTCGTCCTGCCCCTGCGAACGCTCCAACGCGCCGCCGCGGACCTCCCCACGCCCGACCGTTTCCTCGCGGCCGTCGGCTGCCCGGTGTCCGGCGCGCAGCCGGACGGGTGGGCGCACCGGGTGCTGACGAGCGGGCGCGGGCTGGTCCTCGTGGACGGGCTGGACGAGATACCGGAACGGGAGCGCGACCGGACCCGGCGCTGGCTGCGCGACCTCCTCGACGCGTTCCCGCACAACCTGTGGCTGGTGACCTCGCGCCCCTCCGCCGTGCGCGAGGACTGGCTCGCGGCCGACGGCTTCACGGAGCTGACGCTCGCGCCGATGGGCCGGGACGACGTGGCCTTGTTCATCGGGCGCTGGCACGCGGCGGCCAGCGCGGAAGCGCCGGCGGACGAGGAGCGGCTGGCCGCGTACGAGCAGTCGCTGCTGCACGCCGTACGCACCAAACAGGACCTGGCGCGGCTGGCCACCAACCCCCTGATGTGCGGGCTGATCTGCGCGCTGCACCGGGACCGGCGCGGCTATCTGCCGCACGGGCGCAAGGAGCTGTACGACGCGGCGCTGACGATGCTGCTCTCGCGCCGCGACCGCGAGCGCGACATGAACGGCCCGGACGGCATCGAGCTGAGCGACGAGCCGCAGATCCAGCTCCTGCAACGGCTCGCGTACTGGCTGATCCGCAACGGCCGGACCGAGCTGGACCGCGCGCACGCGGAGCGGATCATCGCCGACGCGCTGCCGGCCGTCCCCGCGGCGGCCGCGCAGGGCGACGCGCCCGCCGTCTTCCGCCACCTCCTGCTCCGCAGCGGCCTCCTCCGCGAACCGGCCCCGGGCGCCGTCCACTTCGCACACCGCACCTTCCAGGACTACCTGGGCGCGCGGGCCGCGGTCGAGGAGTGGGACATCGGGCTGCTGATCGCCCACGCGCACGACTCCCAGTGGGAGGACGTGATCCGGATGGCGGTCGCGCACGGCCGGCCGCGCGAACGGGCCGAGATCCTGCGGGAATTGCTGACCCGCGCCGACGCGGCGAGCGGCGAGGACGAGCGCGCGGTACGCATCCGTATCCAGCTCCTCGCCCTGGCCTGCCTGGACCACGCCTCCGAACTGGACCCGGCGGTCCGCACGGCGGTGGAGGAACGGACGGCGGAACTGCTGCCGCCCCGCTCCGCGGAGGAGGCACGGGAGTTGGCGGGGGCGGGGGCGCTGGTACTGGAATTCCTGCCGGGCCCGGAGGGGCTGAGCGAGGACGAGGCGGTCGCGGTCACGGTCGCCGCGTCGAATGTGGAGTCGGAGCGCGCACTGCCCGTACTGGCCCGATTCCGGGAGCATCCGGCGCTGCGGGTCCGCTCGCAGCTGGTGTGGGCGTGGCACCGGTTCGACGCGGAACGGTACGCGGAGGAGGTGGTCCGGCATCTCGATCCGGACGGGCTGCGGTTCAGCGTCCACAACGACGAACAGCTGCGCATTCTGCGCGGGCTCGGCGGCCGTGAGCGGATCGACGTACGGGCCGGGGTGTCGCAGGAGGCCCTCGCCGCGTACGCCCGGGAGGTCGGGGCCGGGCACCTGCGCATCTGGGCCGGGAACACCCGCACCGATCTCACCTTCCTGCGGGACACCCCGGGACTCACCGACCTGACGTTGTCCGCGACGGACACCGATCTGTCCCCGCTCTCCGGCCTCCCCCTGGAGTCCCTGGCGCTCTTCGACCTCACCGGTGTCCGGGACCTGCGCCCGCTCGCCTCGCTGACCGGCCTCCGCGAGCTGACGGTCCACCTGCCGGACGTCTCCTGGCACCCCGACGACCTGCCGAAGCACCTTCCGCTGCATTTCCTGCGGCTGGGCGACAGCGCTTCACGGGACTGGTCAGGGCCGTTCGGCGTACGGGCGTGGCCGGGCCTCCGGGAGCTCCTGCTCGACCCCCGTGCCTGCCCGCGGGACGCCGCCGGCTGGGCGGAGATCGCCACGCTGGAGTCCTTGAGGTGGCTCAGCGTGGACGCCGACTGCCTGGCCGACTGTCCACCCGGGTTCACACTCCCCGGGCTCGCCGACCTCAGGCTCTACTCGCCCACGGGAGAACAACAGCCCGACCTGGAAGCCGTGGCCCGCCACTTTCCCGGTCTACGGACTCTCTACACCGCCGGGCCGGGCAAGCCCCTCACAGCCATCGGCTTCACTCCCCTACCCTGATTCCCCAACAGCGTTGACCGCGCCCACCAGTTACCGGGGGACACCGCCGTATGGATCCCACGACCGCCGCCGCCCGTCTCACCCCTGAAACCGTCGGGCCGCTTGTCAGAGGGCTGTTCCGCGGGGAGGAGTCGGCGGCGCTCGCGGGGCGGCTGGTGGCGCTCACCGGCACCGACGAGGCGGTGGCGGGCCCCGTGGCCGGCGCGCTGGCGCGTACGCTCGGCGCGCTCGACGCGAGCGGGCCGGCCGACTGGCAGGCCGTACAGCTGCCGCCCGCCGACTTCGCGTACCGGCTGCGCGCCGCCGCGCCGGACGCGGAGCGCGGGCTGACCGCCGACGGCCGCGCGCTGTTCAGGACCGTGCTCGACGTCGTAGCCGTACACATGAGCGCGACGCCCACCGACGACGCCGCCTTCGAGGAGCGGTTCGCGCGGGACACCGCCGTGCTCCACAACCACCTCACGATCTTCGGCATCGACCTCGCGCACTCGCCGGACAGCTGGCCGCTGGACGCGGCCTACCTGGGGCTCCAGTGCGAGCGCGGGCCGCAGGCCCCGCCCGTGCCCGCCGAGCAGGCGCTGGCCGGGCTGGACAAGGTGCTCGTACGGGGCGTGGCCGGGTCCGGCAAGACGACGCTGCTGCAGTGGCTGGCGGTGGCCACGGCGCGCGGAGAGCCGCCGGCGGTACTGGCCGGGGAGCTGCGCGGCCGGGTGCCGTTCCTGCTGCCCGTACGCCGCTTCGCGTCCCGCTCCGGCATCCCGTCGCCGGACGGCTTCCTGGCGGCCATGGGGTACCCCGCCGCGGACGCCCAGCCGGCCGGCTGGGTGGAGCGGGTGCTGCGGGCCGGCCGCGGGCTGCTGCTCGTCGACGGCGTGGACGAGGCGCCGGAGGACGACCGCGAGCGGCTCCTGCTGCGGCTGCGCGACTGGGCGGACCGGTATCCGGGCAACGTCTGGGTCGTGACCTCCCGGCCGTCCGCCGTGCCGGAGGACTGGCTGGCCGCCGACGGGTTCACCGAGCTGCGGCTGGCGCCGATGGGCCGCGAGGACGTCGCGGCGTTCATCCAGCGCTGGCACCGCGCCGCCGCCCAGCAGTCGCCCGCCGACCTGGACCGGCTCGGGCACTACGAGCGGACGCTGCTGAACGCCGTACGCATCACCCGGGACCTGGGGCGGCTGGCGACCAACCCGCTGATGTGCGGGCTGCTGTGCGCGCTCCACCGGGACCGGCGCGGCTACCTGCCCAGCGGGCGCAAGGAGCTGTACGACGCGGGCCTGTCGATGCTGCTGGAGCGGCGCGACCGGGAACGGGCGATGGTGCCCACCGACGCCATCGACCTGCCGCGGCAGCCGAAGATACAGCTGCTCCAGAAGCTGGCGCGCTGGATGCTGGTCAACGGCCGGTCCGAGATGGACCGCGACGTCGCCGTGGACACCCTGGCCCGGCATCTGCCCGCCATTCCCGACGCGGCCCGGCAGGGCGACGCCGAGGACGTCTACCGGCACCTGCTGAACCGCACCGGACTGCTGCGCGAGACGACGCCCGGCACCGTGGACTTCGTCCACCGCACGTTCCAGGACTATCTGGCCGCGCGGGCCACCGTGCAGCAGCACGACTTCGCGCTGCTGCTGGACCACGCGCACCACACGGAGTGGGAGGACGTCATCCGGATGGCCGTCGCCCTCGCCCGGCCCGACGAGTGCGCGACGCTGCTGAACGGGCTGCTGGCCCCGCACGCGGGCGTGCGCGCCGCGGATGCCCGGCACCGCAAGCTGCTGGCCGCCGCGTGCCTGGAGCACGCCACGGAGCTGGACCCGGAGGTCCGGGGGCGCGTGCAGCGCTTCACGCGCGACATGATGCGGCCGACCACCGCGTCCGGGGCCCGCGCGCTGGGCTGGATCGGGCCGATCGTCCTGGAGATGCTGCCGGACCCGGCCACGGCCACCAACGCCGAGGCGTACCTCCTCGCCCTCACCGCCACCTCCATCGGCGACGACATGGCCATCGACTACCTCACCGGGCTGCGGGAACGGCCGCACCTGGACGTACGGGCGCAGCTGGCGAGCGCCTGGCGGCGGTACGACACCGAGCGGTACGCGCGGGAGATCATCGCCCACCTCGACGACGCGGAGCTGTACTTCCCGGTGTCCGACCTGGAGGAGCTGCACGCGCTGCGCCGGCTCGGCGGCCGGCCGCATCTCCAGATCGCCGGGCGCTTCACGCCCGACCAGCTCATCGAGGGCATCGTCGCCGAACGGCTGACCCGGCTGTGGCTCTCCTACGACCTCGGCGTCCCGATGGACTGGCTGACCGCCTTCCCGCGCCTGGACACGCTCCTGGTGGGCAGCCGCCTGCCGCGCCCGACGGGCATACCGGAGGACATCGAGGTCGTGGAGCTGTAGGCGTACGGGACGGAGAAACGCCGCTGCCCCGGAACCACGCGGTGGTTCCGGGGCAGCGGCGGTGAACCGCGGTGACGCTTACGCGTCCTTGCTCAGGTTCGGGCCCGAGCCGGCGGACTCGATCGGCGGGGCGTCGGGCAGCGCCGACTTCTCCTCGCCGCGGAAGGTGAACTTGGTGTTCTCCCCCTCGCCCTCGACGTCGACGACCACGATGTGGCCCGGACGCAGCTCGCTGAAGAGGATCTTCTCCGAGAGGGCGTCCTCGATCTCGCGCTGGATCGTCCGGCGCAGCGGGCGGGCGCCCAGCACCGGGTCGTAACCACGCTTGGCGAGCAGCGACTTGGCCTCGGAGCTGAGCTCGATGCCCATGTCGCGGTCCTTGAGGCGCTCGTCCACCTTGGCGATCATCAGGTCGACGATCTGGATGATGTCTTCCTCGGTGAGCTGGTGGAAGACGACCGTGTCGTCGACACGGTTGAGGAACTCCGGCCGGAAGTGCTGCTTGAGCTCTTCGTTGACCTTGTTCTTCATCCGCTCGTAGCCCGACTTCACATCGCCCTGGGCGGCGAAGCCCAGGTTGAAGCCCTTGGAGATGTCCCGGGTGCCGAGGTTCGTCGTCATGATGATGACGGTGTTCTTGAAGTCCACGACCCGGCCCTGGGAGTCGGTCAGGCGACCGTCCTCCAGGATCTGCAGCAGGGAGTTGAAGATGTCCGGGTGGGCCTTCTCGACCTCGTCGAAGAGGACCACGGAGAACGGCTTGCGGCGGACCTTCTCGGTCAGCTGGCCGCCCTCTTCGTAGCCGACGTAGCCGGGAGGCGAGCCGAAGAGCCGGGAGACCGTGTGCTTCTCGCTGAACTCCGACATGTCGAGGGAGATCAGCGCGTCCTCGTCGCCGAAGAGGAACTCGGCGAGCGTCTTGGACAGCTCGGTCTTACCGACACCGGACGGGCCCGCGAAGATGAACGAACCGCCGGGGCGCTTCGGGTCCTTCAGGCCGGCACGCGTGCGCCGGATGGCCTGCGAGAGCGCCTTGATGGCGTCCTTCTGGCCGATGACGCGCTTGTGCAGCTCGTCCTCCATGCGGAGGAGACGGGAAGACTCCTCCTCGGTGAGCTTGAAGACCGGGATGCCCGTGGCCGTGGCCAGGACCTCGGCGATCAGCTCGCCGTCGACCTCGGCGACGACGTCCATGTCGCCGGCCTTCCACTCCTTCTCCCGCTTCGCCTTCGCGGCCAGGAGCTGCTTCTCCTTGTCACGCAGGCCCGCAGCCATCTCGAAGTCCTGCGAGTCGATCGCGGACTCCTTCTCCCGGCGCACGTCGGCGATCTTCTCGTCGAACTCGCGGAGGTCCGGCGGCGCGGTCATCCGGCGGATGCGCATCCGGGAACCGGCCTCGTCGATCAGGTCGATCGCCTTGTCCGGCAGGAAGCGGTCGGAGATGTACCGGTCGGCCAGCTGAGCGGCCTGGACCAGCGCCTCGTCCGTGATCGAGACGCGGTGGTGCGCCTCGTAGCGGTCGCGCAGGCCCTTGAGGATCTCGATCGTGTGCGGCAGCGACGGCTCCGCGACCTGGATCGGCTGGAAACGGCGCTCGAGGGCCGCGTCCTTCTCCAGGTGCTTGCGGTACTCGTCGAGCGTGGTCGCACCGATGGTCTGCAGCTCACCGCGGGCCAGCATCGGCTTCAGGATGCTGGCGGCGTCGATCGCGCCCTCGGCGGCACCCGCACCCACCAGGGTGTGGAGCTCGTCGATGAACAGGATGATGTCGCCGCGGGTGCGGATCTCCTTGAGCACCTTCTTCAGGCGCTCCTCGAAGTCACCGCGGTACCGGGAGCCGGCGACCAGGGCACCGAGGTCGAGGGTGTAGAGGTGCTTGTCCTTGAGGGTCTCGGGCACCTCGCCCTTGACGATGGCCTGCGCCAGGCCCTCGACGACCGCCGTCTTGCCGACGCCGGGCTCGCCGATGAGGACCGGGTTGTTCTTCGTACGCCGGGACAGCACCTGCATGACCCGCTCGATCTCCTTCTCGCGCCCGATGACCGGGTCGAGCTTGGTTTCACGAGCGGCCTGCGTGAGATTGCGGCCGAACTGGTCCAGGACGAGGGAGGTCGAGGGCGTGCCCTCGGCGGGGCCGCCGGCGGCGGCCGTCTCCTTGCCCTGGTAACCGGAGAGCAGCTGGATGACCTGCTGCCGCACCCGGTTCAGATCGGCGCCCAGCTTCACGAGGACCTGGGCGGCGACACCCTCGCCCTCGCGGATCAGGCCGAGCAGGATGTGCTCGGTACCGATGTAGTTGTGGCCGAGCTGGAGGGCCTCGCGGAGCGACAGCTCCAGGACCTTCTTGGCACGGGGGGTGAAGGGAATGTGGCCGGAAGGGGCCTGCTGGCCCTGGCCAATGATCTCCTCCACCTGCTGGCGGACCGCCTCGAGCGAAATCCCGAGGCTCTCCAGGGCCTTAGCGGCGACACCCTCACCCTCGTGGATCAGGCCCAGGAGAATGTGCTCGGTGCCGATGTAGTTGTGGTTGAGCATCCGGGCTTCTTCCTGAGCCAGGACGACAACCCGCCGCGCGCGGTCGGTGAACCTCTCGAACATCGTTAATCGCTCCTCAGAGCGGTCAGGCAGTTAGGGGTCGGTCCCCTCCCTGTCCTTCCGCATGCTAGTCCCGCGGGGCGGGACAGCTCATTCCAACTGCCGACACCCGTCCTTGGCCTCCTGCCCCGAACAGCCGACATCTGCTCCAACCCGATGGTGCGAGACGATGTTCCCGCAGGCCAGGCATATACGCCCCATGCCAGTACGCCCATGGCGAACGCGGCCTTGCCCGACACGCCCGCGCTTCTCGCGCGGCCGTCGCGTACATCCCGTTCAGAGCGCCGATTCATCGTCCCTCCCCTCGGAAAAGTCTTACCCGCTGCCTCTGACAGTCCATCCGCGCGGCCCGCCTCCCTCCGCTACGGGCGAACACCCTTGCGCCGTTTTACGCGCCCGCACGCCCGTCCTATACCCACCGGGCGAGCACGGTACGTATCCACACCTCAACCCAGCGTAACTTCTGAGCATTTCGGGAGTTGCACCGGTCATGGCCCTCGCGCTCCCGCGCCCCCGCGATCCGCTGCTCGCCGCAGGCCCTGCCGCGCGGCAGTGGTACGAGCGGGCGCTGGGCTGGCCGACGGCCGCCGGGGAGCCGCTCCGGCTGCGCACGGGAATCCGCTTCGACGTCCTGGAGATGCCCGCTGACGCCGGATTCGCCACGCTGCGCCGTGCCGGGCGCACGGGCCCGGTCGCGCTCGGCAGGAGCCGGGGACGCCCGTACGGCTCCCTGGAGCCCGGAGAACCGGTCCTGCGCCTTCTGGTGGCCACAGGCGCGGCGGAGGAGCTCCCAGGGGTGCTGGAGTGGCTGGAGTGGGGCTCGGTGGGCCTGGAGCTGACCGCTCTCGGCTCCGGTGACCTGATGCCCGCGCCACCGCCGGTGACGCCCTGCGCGCCGGCCACGCGAGGCGGTGTCACGGCGCCGGCCCTGGCAGCGGGGCCTGGGCTGCCTGCGGGATTCGGTCCGCGGGGGGCCGCGTGGGTACGGCCTCCGGAGCCGGGCTGCGATGTCGAGGCGACGCTGCCCTCCACGGGGAGCGGGGCAGGTCTCGGGGGCGGTGGTGGGGTTCCCCTTACGTCACGTATGGGGCGCGCCCCCGACCTCGTACGGCTCGTGAGCGTGGCGGCCACGGAATGCCACCGGGCCCGGTTGCTGCGCGTAAGAAAAGGTCGAACGGATCGCTTCCGCGGTGATCAGCCGTTGGCCTTCTCGTACGCCTCGCGGACGGTCGCGGGGACGCGGCCGCGGTCATTGACCTCGTAGCCGTTCTCCTTGGCCCACTTACGGATCTCAGCGGTGTCCTTGTTGCCGGACGAGGCGGCACGCGCCTTGCCACGGCCGCTCGCGGCACGACCGGTGCGACGGCCGGCCTTCACGAACGTCTCAAGGGCGTCGCGCAGCTTCTCCGCGTTGCCGTTGCTGAGGTCGATCTCATAGGACTTACCGTCGAGCGCGAACGTCACGGTCTCGTCCGCCTCGCCACCGTCGAGGTCGTCGACAAGAAGAACCTGAACCTTCTGTGCCACCGGTTTCCCTTTCATCGAATGTGGATTACGACGGAAAGCAAACCGCTTTTCCGGGAAAAACACAAACCCCCGGGTCGGGTTCAGATGCGACGGCTCCGGGGAACACCGGCTTCGACAGTCATGAGATAGGGGCGCGATTCGGACATAGAACGCTGATCACAGGTGCAGAAGCATGCGGCTGTTGCCTAGGGTGTTGGGCTTCACTCGTTCGAGACCGAGGAACTCGGCGACGCCCTCGTCATAGGAACGCAGCAGCTCGCTGTAGACATCGCCGTCGACCGGAGTCTCGCCGATCTCCACGAAGCCGTGCTTGGCGAAGAAGTCGACTTCGAAGGTCAGACAGAAAATACGGCGCACTCCCAGCCAGCTTGCCGTACGGAGCAGCTTGTCCAGCACCTGATGACCCACGCCCGCGCCCTTGAGCTGCGGGGCGACGGCGAGGGTACGGACCTCGGCGAGGTCTTCCCACATGACGTGCAGCGCGCCGCAGCCCACCACCTCGGCGTCCTCGTCGCGCTCGGCCACCCAGAACTCCTGGATGTCCTCGTAAAGCGTGACGGTGGCTTTGTCCAGCAGGATCCCGTCACGCGAGTAGGAGTCGATGAGGCGGCGCACGGCGGGCACATCACTGGTCCGGGCCCGGCGGACGGTGACGCCATTCGATAGCGGTGGCATGCAAGGACGCTATCGTTCCGACTCCGCCGGTCCGGAGCCGGGTTCCTCGACTTCCTCCGGCGTCCCCGCTTGGACGACGCGCATGGCATCGCGGAGGGCCTGACGCTGTTCCTGCGACATCATCCCGAAGAAGGCGACGAGGGCGGCCGCCGGGTTGTCGCTCACGGACCACGCTTCGTTCATCAGTGCGGCCGAGTAGGCGGCGCGAGTGGAGACCGCCTCATATCTATAGGCCCGGCCTTCCGCTTCTCGCCGTACCCAGCCCTTCTGGTGAAGGTTGTCCAATACGGTCATCACCGTGGTGTACGCGATGGACCGTTCCTTCTGCAGATCTTCGAGTACTTCCCGAACGGTTACCGGCCGGTTCCACTGCCAGACCCGCGTCATGACGGCATCTTCCAGTTCACCCAAACGTCTCGGCACACGAGAATAATAGTGGGAGATGTCCAGAATGCCGCGTGTTCTCGGCGGCGAGCGACCGATTCATCGCAGAAAAAGACGTACGGCCCGGGATGTGCAATCCCGGGCCGTACGTCACATTCGCGAAGCTCGAAGACCGGAGCGGATCACGCCGCTCCGGGAACGCCGCTCAGGCGCCGTGCGCCTTCGGCTCCTGGCGGGCGGACTCGGCGCGCTGGAGCACGGCGTCCACGGCCGCGTCCTCCTTGGCCTTGTTCGCGCCGCCCTGGCTCTTGACCATCGTCACGATGACCGCGGTGAAGGCGATGGCCATCACTACGGGGGGCAGCAGCGCCGATACGTAATCCATGCCGAGGGCCTCCTTGTGCGACGAGGGTTCCAGAGTACGCGCCGTGCTCAGGCCGTCCGGGCCGCGGGGGGCGGGGAGGGCCTGCGGCGGGGCGGGAAGACCTCGCCGGGGGTGGGGGGGGGAGGGGGCCTCGTGCTCATCGACACATACGGGCGAGTAGCCACCGACCTGCGGGT
>NZ_JBEPFC010000048.1:0-44887 GCF_040301705.1 Streptomyces sp. NPDC000151
CCGAGGTGGCCACCGGCGCCCCGCACGAGGCCCCCGTGGAGCCGCAGGCCCCCGAGGCCGCGGAGACCGGAGCCGAGGCCGCGGAGACCGCCGAGGAGGCGGCCCCCGCCAAGAAGGCGGCCAAGAAGAGCACCGCGAAGAAGGCCGCGGCCAAGAAGGCGACGACCAAGAAGGCCGCCGCGAAGAAGGCCCCGGCCAAGAAGAATGCGGCGAAGAAGGCGACGGCCGAGAAGGCCACCGCCGACGAAGCCACCGCCGACGAGGCCCCGGCCGAGAAGGCGACCGCCGAGAAGACCACCGCCAAGAAGGCGGCGGCGAAGAAGGCCCCGGCCAAGAAGGCGACGGCCAAGAAGACCGCGGCGAAGAAGACGACGAAGGCCACCACCAAGAAGACGGCGGCCGCCGAACAGTCCTCTTCGTCGGTCTCCGCCCCGGCGGAGGACTGAGCAGCACCCGGCGCCCCGGGCCGTACGTCACGGCCCGGGGCCCGGTTTGACCCCCTGGTCAAGGCCCCGTAACCTTGACCGTCGGCGTCTGTGTACGCCAACCACCTGAGCAAACACCTCCCGGCTCGCCGGGGGAGGCCGCTCGTCCACTGCGGATCGCGTCATGCGCGGATCGCGTCGGAAGACCGGGCCCGCAAGGGTTCCCGGGCGGCTGGCATCAGTGGTCCCCGTTTCTAGCGAGAGAGAGTTCCGCGTGTACGCGATCGTGCGCACCGGCGGCCGTCAGCAGAAGGTTGCTGTCGGCGACGTCATCGAGGTTGACCGCATTTCCACCAGCAAGGTCGGCGAGACCGTCGAGCTCTCGACGCTGCTGGTCGTCGACGGCGAGTCCGTCACGAGCGACCCGTGGGTGCTCGCCGGCGTGAAGGTCCAGGCCGAGGTCGTGGACCACCACAAGGGCGACAAGATTCGCATCCAGAAGTACAAGAACAAGACCGGTTACAAGAAGCGGATCGGCCACCGTCAGCTGCACACCGCGCTGAAGATCACCGGCATCGACGCCCCGGCGAAGTAAGGGACTGAGGAGACATGGCACACAAGAAGGGCGCATCGTCCACCCGGAACGGTCGCGATTCCAATGCCCAGCGGCTCGGCGTGAAGCGCTTCGGCGGTCAGGCCGTCCTCGCCGGTGAGATCATCGTCCGCCAGCGCGGCACCCACTTCCACCCGGGCACCGGCGTCGGCCGGGGCGGCGACGACACGCTGTTCGCGCTGCAGGCCGGTGCGGTGGAGTTCGGTACCCACCGCGGCCGCAAGGTCGTGAACATCGTTCCTGCCGTCTGAATCCCCTAGGGATCAGCAGCCGTAGAACGGTTTTTCGCGAGGGCGGACCTCGACTTCCGTACGGGATTCCCGTACGGAAGCGGGTCCGCCCTTCGCGTGTTACAGAAGAGACAATCCCGTACGCGGTCCCGCACACCCCCGCGTACGACCCCGTAGTTACTGGAGGCACCCCCATGACCACCTTCGTGGACCGCGTCGAGCTGCACGTCGCCGCGGGTAACGGAGGCCACGGCGTGGCCTCCGTGATGCGGGAGAAGTTCAAGCCGCTCGGCGGCCCCGACGGCGGCAACGGCGGCCGCGGCGGCGACGTGATCCTGGTCGTCGACCAGGACGTCACCACACTGCTGGACTACCACCACCACCCCCACCGCAAGGCCACCAACGGCGCGCCCGGCGCGGGCGACCACCGCTCCGGCAAGAACGGCCAGGACCTGGTCCTGCCGGTCCCGGACGGCACGGTCGTCCTGGACCGCAAGGGCAACGTCCTCGCGGACCTGGTCGGCCAGGGCACCACCTTCATCGCGGGCCAGGGCGGCCGCGGCGGCCTCGGCAACGCGGCGCTGGCCTCCGCCCGCCGCAAGGCCCCCGGCTTCGCGCTGCTCGGCGAGCCGGGCGAGGCCCGCGACATCGTCCTGGAGCTCAAGACCGTCGCGGACGTGGCCCTCGTCGGCTACCCCAGCGCCGGCAAGTCCTCCCTGATCTCGGTGCTCTCCGCCGCCAAGCCGAAGATCGCCGACTACCCCTTCACCACCCTGGTCCCCAACCTCGGTGTGGTGACGGCCGGTTCGACGGTCTACACGATCGCGGACGTCCCGGGCCTCATCCCCGGCGCCAGCCAGGGCAAGGGCCTCGGCCTGGAGTTCCTGCGCCACGTCGAGCGCTGCGAGGTCCTCGTGCACGTACTGGACACCGCCACCCTCGAATCGGACCGCGACCCGCTCTCCGACCTCGACACCATCGAGGAGGAGCTGGCGCAGTACGGCGGCCTGGAGAACCGGCCCCGCGTGGTCGTCCTCAACAAGATCGACATCCCGGACGGCCAGGACCTCGCGGACATGATCCGCCCCGACCTGGAGGCCCGCGGCTACCGCGTCTTCGAGGTCTCGGCGGTGGCCCACATGGGCCTCAAGGACCTCTCCTACGCCCTCGCCGAGATCGTCGCGCAGGCCCGCGCCGCCCGGCCGGTCCAGGAGGCGACCCGCGTCGTCATCCGCCCGCAGGCCGTGAACGACACCGGCTTCACCGTCACCGCCGAGGGCGAGAACCTCTTCCGCGTCCGCGGCGACAAGCCGGAGCGCTGGATCCGCCAGACCGACTTCAACAACGACGAGGCCGTCGGCTACCTCGCCGACCGCCTCCACCGCCTCGGCGTCGAGGACGCGCTGCTCAAGGCCGGTGCGCGCGCCGGTGACGGCGTCGCCATCGGCCCCGAGGACAACGCGGTCGTCTTCGACTGGGAGCCGACGATGATGGCCGGCGCGGAGATGCTCGGCCGCCGCGGCGAGGACCACCGCCTGGAGGCGCCCCGCCCGGCCGCGCAGCGCCGCCGCGACCGCGACGCGGAGCGGGACGAGGCGGAAGCGGAGTACGACGGCTTCAACCCGCTGGGCTGAGACGGCTCCGCCGCCTGTTTCTCCGTCAGGCCCGCAGCTCGCACCACACGGTTTTGCCGTTGGCGAGCTGCGGGCCTTCGCCGTTTTCGCCGTCCGGCGCCACGCCCCACTTGTCCGTCACCGCCGCGACCAGCGCGAGGCCGCGCCCGCACTCCTCCCACGGGCCGGTGTCCCGTACGGCGGGCAGTACGGGATGGTCGTCGTGGACGCCGATCACCACCCCGTCCCCGCCGTCCTCGTGCCGCCGTACGGTCACGGTGCAGCGCCGGTCCGGTACGTGCCGGTACACGTTGACCAGCAGCTCCGTCACGGCGAGCTCGGCGGCGTCGGCGAGCTGCGCCAGCCCCCACAGCCGCACAAGCGCCCGCACGACCCGCCGCACGTGCCGGGGGCTGTGCGTACCGACGCGGAGCGAGATCCGGTACTCGCGGGTCGGGAAGACGTAGGGGTCGGTATGGGTGTCGGAAGTGTCATTCACGAGGCAATCGTGCGCTGCGTCGATTACGCTCTGCTACTGCGTGAATGCAACTCTCCGCCGGGTGGCACAGGTTGAGCGAAGGAGCTCCCATGGCCCACGTCAAGTGTCTTGATCCAGGGGCATCCCCGCTCCATTTCTTCGGGGCGGAGGTGAGACGGCTGCGGGAGCGCGCCGGGCTGACGCTGGCACAGCTGGGAGACATCGTCTACCTGACCGGCTCGATGATCGGCCAGATCGAAACGGCGGCGAAGGTCCCGAAGGACGAGCACGTGCCTCGCATCGACACGGCTCTGGGAGCCGACGGCGCGCTGGTGCGCTTGTGGGAGATGGTCAAGCAGTACCGACTGCCCGCGTGGCTCCGGCGGATCGTGCACTTCGAAGCGACCGCCACCGAAATCCGCACGTATCAGGCGCAGTTGGTGCACGGCCTGTTGCAGACACCGGACTACGCGCGTGCCGTACTCGGCGTCATGCGGCAGGACGAACTCGCCGCCAGGCTGGAGATGCGGCTGGAGCGGCAGAAGGTCCTGGCCCGTGAGGCGCCGCCACTGCTGTGGGTCGTACTCGACGAGTCCGTGCTGTACCGGGAAATCGGCGGCCGTGCGACCATGAGGCGACAGCTGGCGCACCTGCTGACCTTCCGTGAGACGGACGAAGTGCAGATTCAGGTGCTGCCGTTCTCGGTAGGAGCGCACACGGGACTGTCGGGCTCGTTCACCCTCTTCTCCTTCGTCGACCACCCGGACGTGGCGTACACGGAGGGGTACGTCGACGACTGGGCAACGCTGAATCCGGCGGAAATCAGGGCCCGTTCGCTCCGTTACGATCTCTTGCGGGCCTCCGCACTGTCCCCGGCGGACTCTGCGGAGTTGATCGCCCGAGTCATGGAGGAGCGCTATGAGCACCATCCAGTACATCTGGCGTAAGTCCAGCCACAGTGCCGAGACAGAGTGTGTCGAAGTAGCTGAGACTCCCCATCTCATCGCCATCCGGGACTCCAAGGATCCCGACGGGCCCGCTATCGCCGTCACGCCCGCCGCGTTCGCGGCATTCATCGCGTACGTGCGCTGAGGGACGGAGGGATATCCCTCCGGCGCTCAATTGGCCATACTCCTACCCGAGTTCGCTCACGGGGGTGGTGGGTATGGCGGGGCTGCGGAGTCCGGAGGACATGCTGGGGGCGGCCGTACTGCGGGTACGGGCGGCCGGTGACGGCGGTGAGATCGCGGGGGCGGGCTTTCTCGTCGCGCCCGAGCTCGCCGTGACCTGCGCGCATGTCGTGTCCGACGCGTTGCGGACACCCCATCAAGAGCCGCTGCCGGACGGGGCGCGGGTACGCGTCGACCTGCCGCTGGGCGGCGGCGGCAGTGCGGACGCCGAGGTCGCGCACTGGCTGCCGTACGCGGACGACGGGAGCGGCGACATCGCCGTACTGCGGCTGCGGCAGGCGATACCGGGGGCCCGGCCGCTGCGGATGGCGGAGGCCGGCAGCGTATGGGAGCACGCCGCACGCGTCCCCGGTTTTCCCGCCACCTCCCCCGGAGGGATCTGGCACGCGGGGCGGCTGCGGGCCGGTACCGCCGAGGGGTGGGTGCAGTTCTCGCAAGGGGACGCCCACGGCACCCCGATAGAGCGGGGTTTCAGCGGCGCGCCGGTATGGGACGAGCAACTGGGCGCCGTCGTCGGCATGGTGGCCAGGTCGCAGCTCTCCGGGCCGCGGCAGAGTTTCCTCATTCCGACCGGCGCGCTGGCCGATGCCTTCCCCGCGCTGGCCCCCGTACTCCGCCCCGCATCGCCCTTCCGGGGGCTCGCGGCCTTCCAGGAGGCGGACGCGGAGGTGTTCTTCGGGCGGGAGGAGGAGGCCCGGGAGGTGGCGGGGCTGGTCGGTGCGCAGCCGTACGTGACCGTGGTCGGCCCGTCCGGCAGCGGCAAGTCCTCGCTGGCCCTGGCCGGCGTCCTGCCGCGGCTGCGGGCGGCGGGCTTCGCGGCCGTCGTGGTGCGCCCGGCCGCCGGGCGGTCCCTGCTCACCACCCTCGCCTCCGAACTGGCCGCCCTGCTCCGCCCGGAACTCCGCGGCGCCGAGCGGCTCGCGCAGGCACGGGAGCTGGCGCCGCTGCTGGCCGACGGCGGGCTGCCGGAGACCGTACGGCTCGCCCTGGCCGAGGCCGGCGCGCGGCGGCTGCTGGTCGTCGTCGACCAGGGGGAGGAGCTGTTCGCGGGCACGGGCCAGGAGGCCGACGCCGCGGCCGCGGTGCTCTTCCCGGCCGAGCCGCCCGCGGAGTTACGCGTCCTGGTCACCCTGCGCGCGGACTTCCTGGACGCGGCGCTCGCCCACCCGGGCACCGGCCCCGCCCTGCGGCGTACGGTCTACGCGCTGACCCCCATGACCCGCGAGCAGCTGCGCGCGGTGATCGTCCGGCCGGTCGAGGCCACCGCCGCCGTCGCCTACGACCCGGGGCTCGTGGAGACCATGCTCGACGACGCGGGCGGTGAGCCGGGCGCGCTGCCGCTGCTGGGCTTCGTCCTGGACCGGCTCTGGCGGGAGCAGGAACGCGGGCAGCTGCGCTTCGACGCGTACCACGCACTGGGCGGCGTACGGGGCGCGCTGGGGCGGCAGGCCGAGAACATCTGGGGCGAGTGCGTACCGGCGGCGGACGAGGACGTGGCGCTGCGGCTGCTGACCGGGCTGGTACGCGTACGGCCCGGTGGCGAGGCTCCGCTGCGCAACGTCCTGACGCGGGCGGAGGCGGGCGAGGACCAGTGGCAGGTGGCCCGCGCGCTCGCGCAGCGCCGGCTGCTGGTCCTGGGCAGCGACCCCGAGCGCCGGGAGACCGTCGAACTCGCGCACGAGGCACTGATCGGCGCATGGCGGCGGCTCGCGGAACGGGTGCGGGACGACCGGGAGTTCCTGCTCTGGCGTACGGAGCTCCGCGGCGGCATGGAACGCTGGCGGGCCGGCGGCGAGCGCACCGACCGGCTGCCGGACGCGGACGCCCTGCGCGCGGCACGGCCGTGGCTGACGGGCCGGCGGGCGGAGCTGAGCGCGGCGGAGCTGGACTACCTGGAGCGCGGGCTGCGGTACCGCAGGACGCGCAGGCTCCGAAGACGCACCGGGTGGACGGCGGGCGGGCTGGTACTCCTGCTGATCGCGACGCTGGGGACATTTCTCGCCGTGGAGTCGCGGGCCAAGGCGGAGTCGGACCGGCAGTCCCGCTCCCGCGAGCTGGCGGGCCTCTCGGCGCAGCTGGTGGAACAGGACCCGGGCCTGGCCGCGATGGTCGCGATGGCCGCGTACGACACCTCGCCGACCCGCGAGGCCCGCAACGAACTGCTGCGGCGGTACGACGCCATGCGCGGCGTGCAGTGGCAACTGTCCGGCGCGCAGGGCAGCATCGACGCGCTGGCGATGAGCGCCGACGGGGAAGTCGCGCTGGTCACCACCGAGCTGGGGCGCGCGACGCTCTTCGTACGGGGCGACGGGAAGCCGACCCGGCACCGCCAGCTCCCCGTCACGGAGAACATCGTCTTCCCGCTCGTCAGCGCGGACGGCACGCGCCTCGCCTACACGGACGCCGACGGCTCACTGATCTGGCGCGAGGTACGGCGGGACACCAAGGAGCTGGTGGGACCGGCCCACACGATCGAGGGCAGGGAGGACCAGTCCGACTACAAGGCCGTGCTGTCGAACCCCGAGGACATCGCCGACATCTCCCAGGACGGCCGCCGCGTCGTGACGGTCGCCGACAACCAGCGCGTGACGCTGTGGGACCTGGCAGCGGGCGAGCGGCGCAGGCTGCCCGCCGCCGCGCCGGACGGCGTCATCAAGGTGTGGTTCGGGCCCGACGACCACACGGTGGTGGCCGCGGTCGGCCGGCGGGACAAGTTCCACCTGCTCGAAGAGAACTTCCGGCTGGTGGCCGTGGACACCCGCACGGGCACGGCGCGGCAGCTCGCCGATCAGGTCGCCGGGGCCGCACTGTCCGGCGCCGGCACGGTGGCCATGACCTGCTCGGACGGTACCGACGGGCTCGAAGACGCCACGTATCGCTCGATACGGGTCGCGGACGGCCGGAAGCTGGGCCAGTACGCCGACGACTCCCTCGGCTGCGAGGACCTCGCCGTGGACCGCACGGGCGCCCGGCTCGCCGCCGGCGGTTCGGGCCAGTGGCGGCTGTTCGATGTGGCCCACGGCAAGAAGCTCGCGGAAACCAAGGCGCGGGAAAACCGAGGGCAGCTCGGTCGACGGCTGCTCGGCGGACCCGAAGCGCCGGTCGGCGTCATGATGACCGGCTCCGGCATCACCGGACAGGCGCTGGACACCCGGCCGCGGGAGTACCTCCGTATGCCGACGCTGCTCAAGGACGGCAGCCGCATGGTCGCGCGCTCGGGAAAGGGCGCACAGCGCCGCCTCAAGGTGGTCGGGACGGACGAGCGGCGCAAGACGCTCGCCCGCAGCCCCCGGTACACGGCGCAGGGGATCGGCAGGCCCCTGGCGGAGGACGATTCCGCCTACCAGACGGCACCGCGGGTCAACCGCGGCCAGACGCTGGTCGCCGACCTCGCGACGTACAACAAGATCCTCGTCCACGCGCTGCCCTCGCTGCACCCGGTGGCGGAGATCACCGTCCCCATGCCCCGCGCGAACAACTGGGACGAACGCGAACCCCCGAAGTACTTCTTCCTCGGCGACGACGGGCTGGTGACCCAGGTCGACGGGCAGGTGGAGTACTGGGACGCCAGGACAGGCCGCCGGCTGTCGCGGCTCGACCTGCGCGAACTGAAGCTGCCCGGTCCCGAGGCGAGGCCCTTCGACCCGGCGGAGTCAGTGCCGGAGTCGGACTTCCGGCTGAATCCGTACGAGGTGAAGGCGGACCACTCGAAGGCGGACCGCGTGAAGGCGGATCGCTCGAAGGCGGACCGCGTCCTGGTCAAGGTCGGCTCCGGCCCCGCCTTCCACGTCGTCGACCTGCGCACCGGCCGCGAGGACAAGAAGCTCGGGTTCCGGCTGGGCAAGGACACCGCGACGGCCTTTCTGGACCACAGCGGCGCCTATGCGGCCGTCCTCACCCGCGGCTCGCTGGTCGAGCTGTGGTCCGTACGCCCCGGCGGGACATCGAAGCGGATCATGGGCCCGATCGGCCCGGTGGGGGAGACGGGCGGCGGATTCACCGTCGACTTCCTCGGCGACAGCCCGCGGTTCTTCCTCGCCGAGGGGAACTGGGCCCGCATCTACCGGGCGGGCGGACACGGCGACATCGAGTCGTACGACTTCGGCGGCCGGCAGGACTTCTACGACGTCACGGACGACGGCAAGGCGCTGCTCAGGCGGAACGACTCGGCGGACGGCGTGAACCTGATCCGGCTCGACCCGGCCGTCTGGCGGAACACGCTGTGCCGGCTCACGGGACAGCGGAACTTCACCGCGGCGGAGCGCGGCGGAGTACCGGCGGAGCTGCCGACGGGGAAGGTGTGCAAGGGCTAGGGAGCGTCTTTCGGGCAACTTGCGTCTTTCGGGCAACTCGAGCAACGGGAAGGCCCCGCGAGGATCAACCTCGCGGGGCCTTCCGGTGTCGTGCTTCCCCTACGGGGGCGTCGCGTCGTCAGACGATCGCGCGGGCCTCCGAGCCGTCCGCCGGGACCGGCTCCTCGCCCGTCTCCGCCGCGTCCGCCGCCTCGGCGGCCTCCGCGGGCTCCGTGGCCGGGCGGGCCGGGTCGGTGGACTCCGACGGGTCCAGCTCCATCTCCTCGGCCGCCTCCTGGGCCTCGTTGGCCTCCGTGCCCTCCTCGCGCTGGCCCGGGACACCCGCCAGCCGGGCCTCCATCCGGACCTGCCGCTCCTCGGCCGCCGCGTGCAGCGCCAGCGCGGCCGCGTTGAAGCGGGCCAGCGACGGCGGGTCCGACGGGCCGAGCAGGTGCTCCTTCAGCTCCGTACGGGCCTGCACCAGCGTGTCCCGCTCCGGATTCCGCACCGTCTCCAGCATCCCGGCGACACCGTCCGCCTCCGGCGTGAGGATCGTCGCAGCCCGCACCGTCGGGAAGTTCGTACGGAACTCCTCCTCGCTCATCCCGGAGGTGTTGGCCACCGCGTACGGCTTCTCGCTGCTCAGGTAGTCCGAGACCACGCTGGAGACATCGCTGATCAGGACGTCCGCCTGGTTGAAGCACGCGAAGATCGCCGGGCGGGAGGTGGTGATGATGCGGTGCTCCCACTCCGGGAACGACGCCCAGTACGCCTCCTCCCAGGCGGCGGTCGCGGCCGCCACGGCCGCGGCACGGCCCTCGTCCGGAGCGCCCTGGACCAGCATCCGCTCCAGCTCGTCCGCGCTGCGGCGGAAGCCCGAGGTGGTCAGCGCGGCCAGATCGGCGGCGCGGGCCTCCAGCTCGGCAGCGGCCTCCGCGCCCGGGCGGGCACCATCACGCTGCGTGTTCGCCTCGGCGATCATCGCCTGGATACGGCTGTTCGCGGCACCCGCCTCCGGGTCCACCGAACCGGTCATCGGGTGCGGCTTGTACAGCAGCCGCACCTTCGGATCGGCCAGCAGCTCGCGCACGATGTTCTCGCCCGCCAGGATCACCGAGGTGTTGCCGGGATTGCCGTCCCAGCCCTCCCACGTCGGCGCGTACAGCACGGTCGTGTACTCGCCCTTGGGCGCGCCCTCGTACGCCTTGATGGGCGACAGCTGCGGGCGGCCCACCTCGACGACGTCCTTGTCCTCCACGCCGATGTCGGCGAGCTGGTAGCGGTCGCGCGCCGCCGGACCGGCCACCCACACCTCGTCGTACGCCTTGGCGTACGGGTTGCAGGAGGAGAGCTTGTCGCTCTCGCCGTGGTTGATGAACGCGTGCTTGATGGACGGGATCCGCAGGATCTGCGAGGTCTTGCCGGAGTTCGCCGGGTGCAGCAGCACCTTCAGCGCCGAGTGCTCCAGCCGCATCAGGTTCGCGACCTTCGGAATGCAGACGATCGGGATGTCCGTCGCGTCGATCTTCTGCACCATGAAGCGCTCACGCAGCACGATGATCGGCTTGCCGTCCAGCTCGGCGAGCGTGCTCAGCCACATGTTGGCCTGGTACGCGGAGGTCGTGCCGCCGGAGAAGTACATGCCGACCGACGGCTGGTACTCGGCGAGCCAGTTCTCCAGCCACTCCAGGGCCTGCGCCTCGTTCACGGCGCGCTTCTTCGGGAGCAGCCACGTTGCGAGGTAGACCGTGCCGCCGACCGCGAGAACCAGGGCCACGGCCAGGCCGATGCCGCCCCACAGGGCGTCCCGGGTGATCGCGGTGGCCATCATGCCGAGCGTGGTCGGCACGGAGAAACGCAGCAGGCGACGGCCGGTCTGGCGGGCCAGCAGCCGCGGCGGGGCCTTGGTCAGGCGCAGCGCGGAGGAATCGATGTTCCGGGTGAGGAACGGCAGCGTACGGGTGCGGCGGACCAGTACGGCCGCCGCCTGGCACGCGAAGTGCGCCACATAGAAGACGAGCAGCCCGATGGTGAGGGGGGCCTGCTCCTTGAGCGGGTTGATGCCCGGGATGTGCAGCAGTCCGACCAGGATCAGCATGTCGCGGATGAGCTGGCGGACCGTGATGTCCAGCCGGATCTTTCCCAGCAGGGAGAGCAGCCCGGGCTGCTTGTGCTGCAGATAGAGGTCGAGGCCGAGGTTCACCACGGACGCGGCGATGAACAACGGCACGACGGGCAGCAGGGCACCGACGAGCTGGGCCACGAACGCGATGAGCATCGCGAGCAGGGCCACGAGCTTGAGGGCTCGTCGGTTGGCGAATCCGGCGGAAGGCACGGGCGGGGCTCCTGGCGGCAAGTCGGTCAGGTGGGGGGCCGGTGGGGCGGCCGAGTGCCGGGCCACCGTGTGACCCGGACGACACTCCCTGAACACTCCCTGCGGGCCGTCGGGGCGGCAGAGAGGGACAGGTCGACAACCGACCGTATGACTTTGGCTGCCCCGGTGACAATCTGCTGTGGCTCGCATCACCGCGAATCAGGACGATTCGCTCGGAACCAAATGCTGCCCTTTTCCGTCTTGCGTAGGTTGCCCATAAGCATGATCACAGGGCCCGGAGGCGTACGCACCGCCTGTCCGGCAGGCGATATGCACAGGCGGCCGATGGTCCGTCTGCCGTAGATTTCGCCCGTACGGGCGTTCATGTCGGTACGCCGTACGGCATCCATATCCGTAGGCCGTACGGCAGCATCCACTGGTCCATACGGCACGGACACGGCGCGTACGGGCGAGTGCAGGGGCGTACGGGCGAGTACACAGCCGCGTACGGGCGAGTACAAGACGCGTACGGGCGAGCAGCGAGTACAGGGGTAATGGTGACAAGCGCAGGTCAGGCGGCAGAGGGGCGGCGGGACGTGAGGGACGGCCGTCGAGGGGTGGCGGATGGCCGTGCGGATGTCCGCGGGGATGGCCGCGGGGATGGCCGTGGGGACGTGACGGGTGCCCGGCGGGGTGTGACGGATGTCCCTGCGGGAGCGACGGGTGACCGTCCGGAAGCGACGGATGGCCGGCAGGGTGTGGCGGACGCCCCTGCGGAAGCGACGGATGGTCGTCAAGGTGTGACGGATGTCCGACCGGAAGCGACGGATGCGGGTCCGGATGTGACGAACGCCCGGCAGGGCCTGACGGACGCCCGTCCGGATGTGGCGAACACCCGGCCGGGTCTGACGGATGCGCGTTCGGGTGTGACGGATGGCCGTCCGAATGTGATGAACGCCCGGCAGGACGTGACGGACGCCCGGCGGATCGTGGTGAAGGTCGGGTCCTCGTCGCTGACCACCGCCGCCGGCGGACTGGACGCCGACCGCGTGGACGCACTCGTCGACGTCCTGGCCAAGCACCAGGACAAGGAGATCGTGCTGGTCTCCTCCGGCGCCATCGCCGCCGGCCTCGCCCCCCTCGGCCTGGAGAAGCGCCCCCGCGACCTGGCCCGCCAGCAGGCCGCCGCCAGCGTCGGCCAGGGCCTCCTCGTCGCCCGCTACACCGCCTCCTTCGCCCGCTACGGCCGCCGCGTCGGCCAGGTCCTCCTCACCTCCGACGACACCAGCCGCCGCACCCACTACCGCAACGCGTACCGCACCCTCGACCAGCTGCTCGCCATGGGCGCCGTACCGATCGTCAACGAGAACGACACGGTCGCCACCGACGAAATCCGTTTCGGCGACAACGACCGCCTGGCGGCCCTGGTGGCCCACCTGGTCCGCGCGGACCTGCTGGTTCTCCTCTCCGACGTCGACGGCCTGTACGACGGCGACCCCGCCACCCCGGGAACGTCGCGCATAGCCGAGGTCAGCGGCCCCGCCGATCTCGAAGGCATCTCCATCGGCAGCGCGGGCAAGGCCGGCGTCGGCACCGGCGGCATGGTCACCAAGGTCGAGGCCGCCCGCATCGCCGCGGCCGCCGGCATCCCCGTCGTCCTCACCTCCGCCGTACACGCCTCCGAAGCACTCGCCGGCGGCCCCACGGGCACCCACTTCCTGCGCACCGGACGGCGCTCCGCCGACCGGCTGCTCTGGCTCGCGCACGCCTCCACCCCGCGCGGCGCGCTCATCCTGGACGACGGCGCCGTCGAGGCGATCGTCGAACGGCACTCCTCCCTGCTCCCCGCCGGCATCGCCGCGGTCGAGGGCAGCTTCAGCGCGGGCGAACCGGTCGAGCTGCGCAACACCGCCGGCGACCCCGTCGCCCGCGGCCTCGTCAACTTCGACGCCCGCGAGATCCCCCGCCTGATCGGCCGCACCACCCACGACCTCGCCCGCGAACTGGGCCCGGCGTACGAGCGCGAAGTGGTGCACCGGGACGACTTGGTGGTGCTGGGACGCTGACCGGGACCCGGGAGCGCTGACCGGGCCCCGGGAGCGCTGACCGGCCTCGCCGGCGGGGGACTGGTGTCGCGGTCGGCGGGGGACCGGTGTCGTGGTCGGCGGGGGCTTGGCGCGGCGGCCGGTGGGAACTCGGGCCTGGTGCGGCGGCCGACGGGAACTCGGGTCCGGTGCGGCGGCCGGCTGTGGTGGCCAGCGGCTGTCGGGAGTCCGGGCCCGGTGCGGCGGCCGTCGGGAGTGCGTGCCCGGTGCGGCGGCCGGCGGGAACTTGGGCGGCGGCTGTCGGGAGTCCGTGCGGCGGCCGACAGAACTTTTGACGAGGCGGCCGGTGGGAACCCCGTACGGAGCCCGGCAGCACGGCCGAAAGACCAGCCTTTCAACGGAGACCTTCTCGAAAACGCCCCCGCGAAGGCCCGCGGGCTGGTCAACTTTGTTGCAGGGGCGCTGTAGGGGAGCGGCGCTCCCGGCGCAGTACGAGCGCGCTGTGCCGACGTGAGACAGCACCGATCGGCTCCGCCACGCGCGAGCGGAGCGATACGCATAACAGGAGGCCGCCGGTGAGACGAGGGCGCCGAGGGGCGCTGCCCCGAGGGACGGCGGAGCGGACGCTGACCAGCGTGGGGACCAGCATCCAGACCGGTGAGGAGACCACCGGGACGGAGCACGACGAACGGGCACAGCCGGGCGGCCGGACACCGCCGGGCGAAGGTGCGCAGCAGGGCGGGCGGCTCAAAGAGGCACCGCTCCCGCGCGAGCGGGAGGTGTCCCGGCTCTGGCACGTCACCCTCAGCGTCTCCGGCAAGGAGGCGCCGCTGAAGGAGGTCCGGCGGGCCCTGGAGCAGCTGGCCCACGACCATCCCTTTCTGCTGACCAGCAGGTACGCCAACGACCACGCGGAGATCCGCTACTGGGAGGAGGCCAGGGACCTGCACGACGCGGCGGCGGTGGCCCTGCGCCTGTGGGGCGAACACCGCTCCTCGGCGAAGCTGCCCCCCTGGGAGATCGTCGGACTGGAAGTCATCGACCGCGAGACCTACCACCAACGCATCGCCGAAGGCTACGGCCCACCCCCCGCCTCCCCAGTCGGCGTCCACCCCTACTGACCGCCCCCGTCCCCCTCGAAACTCATCACATCAGGCGACAAAAACAAGAAACGAACCACTCTCCGTAATCGTTGCCGGAGTAAGAACGAGGAGGCGCCGGCGACGACAAGCCGGACGACCCGCCCCGATGGGGCCCGCCCCGATGGGGGGAGGCCCCGATGGGAAGGGGAGGCCTGACCCGATGGGAGGGGGCGGTGAGCCCGGGCCCCGGGGCCGCGACACGAGGTCCACCACCCACCGCGCCCCGGGTGTTTCCACCCCCCGACCCCCGACCCCCGGTGTCCATTCCCAGGTCCCCGGCGCCCACCCCGCGCCCGCCGCATCCCCCGCCCCCGATGTCCACCCCCCCGGTGTCCACCCCCGCCCCCACCGCGTCCCGCACTGTGAAATGCGGGCCGGGCGCCCAGCCCGGCCCGGCTAGGCTGCGGGCCATGACCAGCGCATCCGACGCCCCGCAGACTGCCCCGAGCACGCAGACTGCCCAGAGCTCGCCCGTCCTCGACACCGCCCGTCGCGCCAGGGAGGCGGCCGCCGCGCTCGCCCCGCTGCCGCGCACGGCCCGGGACGGCGCGCTGCTGGCGGTCGCCGACGCGCTGGTGGCCAGGACCGACGAGATCGTCGCCGCCAACGCCGAGGACATCGCCAAGGCGCGCGCGGCCGGCACGAGCGACGCCATCGTGGACCGGCTCACCCTCACCCCCGAGCGGATCGCCGCCATCGCCGCCGACGTGCGGCACGTCGTGGCGCTGCCCGACCCGGTCGGCGAGGTCGTCCGCGGCTCGACCCTCCCCAACGGCCTGGACCTGCGCCAGGTCCGGGTCCCGCTCGGCGTCGTCGGGATCATCTACGAGGCCCGCCCGAACGTCACGGTCGACGCCGCCGCGCTCTGCCTGAAGTCCGGCAACGCCGTCCTGCTGCGCGGCTCGTCCTCCGCGTACGCCTCGAACACCGCGCTGGTCGCCGTCCTGCGCGACGCGGTGGCGGAGGCCGGGCTGCCCGCCGACGCGGTCCAGCTGGTGCCGGGCCAGAGCCGGGAGTCGGTGAAGGAGCTGATGCGCGCCCGCGGCCTGGTCGACGTGCTGATCCCGCGCGGCGGCGCCTCGCTCATCCGTACGGTCGTGGAGGAGTCCACCGTCCCGGTCATCGAGACCGGCACCGGCAACTGCCACGTGTACGTCGACAAGGACGCCGACATCGAGACGGCGCTCAAGATCCTCATCAACTCCAAGGCGCAGCGCCCCAGTGTGTGCAACGCCGCCGAGACCGTCCTCGTGCACGCCGGCATCGCGGACGCCTTCCTGCCGCGCGCGCTGGCCGCGCTCACGGAGGCGGGCGTGATGGTGCACGGCGACGAGACCTGGCAGAAGGCCGGGCCCGGTATGGTCGCGCCCGCCGCGGACGAGGACTGGGCGACGGAGTACCTCTCGTACGACATCGCCGCCGCCGTGGTGCCCGACCTGGACGCCGCCGTCGCGCACATCCGGCGCTGGTCCTCCGGTCACACGGAGGCCATCGTCACCACCTCGCAGGCCGCCGCCCGCCGCTTCACCCAGCTGGTGGACGCCACTACGGTCGCCGTCAACGCATCGACGCGCTTCACGGACGGCAGCCAGTTCGGTTTCGGCGCCGAGATCGGCATCTCCACACAGAAGCTGCACGCCCGCGGCCCGATGGGCCTGCCGGAGCTGACCTCCACGAAGTACATCGTCACGGGCGACGGCCACATTCGCGACTGACGAAGTCGGTTTCACTCCAGGGGCCTTGGGGCCGGGGCGGGCCGCCCTCGGGGCCGGCCTGCCCCAACCCCAAGGCCCGTGCTCCTTGAGGAGCCAGCCCCCGTGTCGGCTTGAGCCAAGCTCAGCCCCCATGGCCGAATTCCCTTTCACACTGCCCAGATTGGCCGCTTCCGGCTAATCTGGACGGGTGCCGGACGACGTGGGGGCCGGGCCGTTCCCGGACGGCGGCGAGCCCGACGAGCACCACAACGGGAACCACGGAGAGGCGGACGCGCACTCGCCCTACGAGGGCGAGGGTGACGAGTTCGCCGCCGTGGTCTTCGACGAGGAATTCGTCCGGTCCGCCCTCGTGCACGAGCCGACCGCCGTCGAGCGGATGGTCGCCGCCGCGCAGGCCCGCGCCGAGTCGGAAGCCGGCCGCGGCCACTCGCTGCCGGCCGCGGACCGCGACGGAGATTTGGGCGGCGGCCGACAGGGCCGGGACGGCCGAGAAGGGCCTGGAGGGCCCCCAGGAGCGCCGAACAGCCGTTACTTGGACGATGTCCCGGACATCTCGGCCTACGGCCCGTACGGACCGTACGGCGGCGCCCTGCGCCCGTACCGCGGCGCGGCCCGCTGGCACCGGCCCATCGCCTGGGTGCTCGCCGTCCTCATGGGCATCGGCATGGTCGTGCTGGCCTTCACGGCGGTCTACCGAGGCGCTTCGGGCCGTACTCAGAGCCCGGCCCCGCCGCCCGCCACCACGGGCGTCGACGGCAGGCCGCCCACCGCGCGCATCGGGCAGGCGCCCGCCTCCAGCGCCGAGCGCGGCAATCCGGCCCCGCCGGTCGTACCGCCCTCGGCCTCCGCCGACTCCGGCCCGCCCTCGGCACCCGCCGTGCCGCGCACGCCGTGATCCACCGGCTGTCGCGGACGCGCGCTCGCTCCATGAGGTCCGTGAGGGCGAGGGTCCTGCCGCGTGCGCCGGAGCGGTCCGCGCCCGCTTGAGCCATCTGTGCGCCGTGCCTGACCTGCACGGGGAAGTTGGCGCACACCTGGGCGTTTACCTCGGCCGCCGCCGACCTACTCTTGTTGTATGACCGGGCCAGGTGACCCTCCCGAAGGGACCCCAGAGGGCGCCCCGGGTGGTGGGGAGGATGAATACCGATCCGTCGTGTTCGACGAATCGTTTGTACGCGCTGCGCGTTTGCAGGAGTTCTCCGCTCAGGAGCGCATGGGGGACCACGCACGTGCCGTGCGCAGTCGGCATGCCTGGTCCCGCTTCGGCGGCTCCCGCCAGGCCCTGATCCTGGTCCTCCTGATAGCGCTGGCCTTCGGTACCGCGATCTACATGGGCGTGCGCCATCCGTATCGCGCCCCGGAGCCCACCCCCGCGCCGCCGCTGCGCAGTACGGTCATCCCGCTCGCCCCGGTGGGCACGGTGCCCGGCGGGCGCCCCGGTGACCTCTTCGACCGCAGTCCGGCGGCCGGTTTCCGGATCGGTGCCGCGGGCGTCAACCTCCCCGTCGTGCGGCGCACCGGCCAGTTCTCCGAGAGCCAGGTCATGACCGCCCTGACCACGGCGAAGGAGTACGTCGTGCGCTCCTCGCTGGACCCGGACACGCTGTCCGGCGGGCCCGCGCGGGGCGTGCGGCTGCTGCTGGACACCTCGCAGCTCGACCAGTTCGACCGGAGCCTGCGGCGGCCGTCCGACGACGGGCGGCACGCCGCGACCGGCTGGCTCGTCCGCCTCGACCCCTCGCAGGCCCGGCTCGCCGATCCGCGCGTACGGGTCGACGGCACCCTGGCGGTGGAGTCTGCCGCGGCCGGCAACGCCCTGGAGGTCACCGCGGACTACACCTTCGTGTACGCGGTACGGCCGCCCGACGACAGGCCCACCGCCGGCGGCTCCGGGAACACCGCACCGGCCGCCGCCGAGAGGCCGACCGGGAGCGCGGCAGGCCGCGCAGCCAGTAAGGCGGCCGGCAGCCCGGCCGGCAGTACGTCACCCGAGGCCGGCGGCAAGGTGCAGGCGGCGGCGCAGCAGCGTGCCGACGGCGCGTCACTGTTCACCGTGCGCCGTGAACTGCACTTCCGCTTCGACCGGGACGACCTGCGCGACCGCCGCTTGGAGCTGCAGTCGAGCTATCTCCAGGCGGGACCGATGTCGTGCAGCTCCGGGCCGGAGAGCGCGCTGCGGCCGCTGCTGGCGGGCGAGCGGGCCGGTAACGGCCGCCCGCAGGGCACCGACCCGTACGCCCACGGCAGTACGAACGCCTCGCTCTGCGGCGTCATGGCCCCGTCGGCGGAACCGAGCCCGCTGCGCTAGGCCGGCCGGACACCTCCGCCAAGTGGTTACTGGCAAGTGGTTACTGGCCCGGCGACGACTCGGGGCCCTCCGAGCCCTGCTGTCCCGGGTCCTGCCGGCCCGCGCCGCCCGCGCGGCCGCTGCCGAACACCGTGTCGCGCAGCTTGCCGCCCAGGTCACCGGCGCCGCCCGCGATGTCGCGCACGAGACCCATCAGCGGGTCCTTGCTGTTGCGCACCGAGTCGGCGTAGTGCGTCGCGGACTCCTTGAAGGAGTCGGACACGGAGGTGTCCTTGTCCTCCTCGCGGCGCGGGTAGTGGCCGTCCATGATGCGCTGGTAGTCGCGCGAGGCGGCCCACTTCTTGAGCTCGGCGGCGCGCACGGTCGTGAACGGGTGGCTGCGCGGCAGCACGTTGAGGATCTTCAGGACGGAGTCGCGCAGGTCGCCGCCGCGCTCGTACTCGTCCGCCTGGGCGAGGAACGCGTCGACGTTCATCTCGTGGAGGTGGTTGCCGCCCGCGAGCTTCATGAGGCCGCGCATCGAAGCCTGCAGGTCCTGGCCGGTCAGCAGGCCCGCACGGTCCGCCGACAGCTCGGACTTGCGGAACCACTCGCGCAGCCCGGTCACTATGGCCATGATCGCCACATTGCCCAGCGGGATCCACGCGACCTTCAGGGCGAGGTTCGTCAGGAACAGCAGTATCGTCCGGTACACCGCGTGCCCGGAGAGGGCGTGTCCGACCTCGTGGCCGACGACCGCGCGCATCTCCTCCTCGTCGAGCAGCTCGACGAGTCCTGTGGTCAGCACGATCACCGGCTCGTCCAGGCCGATGCACATGGCGTTGGGCTGCGGGTCCTGATTGACGTACATCGGCGGGACCTTCTTCAGGTCCAGGATGTAACAGGCGTCCCGCAGCATGTCGTTGAGGTGCGAGAACTGCTGGTCGCTGACGCGCACCGAATCCGAGAGGTACATCAGCCGCAGGCTGCGCTCGGGCAGCAGGCCGCTCAGCGCCTTGAAGACGGTGTCGAACCCGCTCAGCTTGCGCAGGGCAACCAGAGCGGACCGGTCCGCGGGGTGCTCGTACGCCCGGGAAGAGATCCCCGGGAACCGCCTGCGGTCCCTGCTCGGTACGCGTTCGCTGCCGTTCGGGCCATCCGTCATTGGAGCCTCCCCCTGATTCGACTGCGTGAATTCAGAGTAGAGGACGCCACTGACAGCGCTTTGGATGCTCGGCGTACGCTGGCGAAGGAACGAATCGCCGCAGATGCCCGCAAGGACAGCCGCTCGCGGCGGGGGCACCGGTCACGGCCGGGCCGCCCGAGGCCCGTGGCGCGTGGTGCGAACGGGCCGCACAGAACCCCCACAGCCGCACAGACCCCCCACAAAGGAGCCGACCCCTCATGGTGGACCCGAGCACGCTGCTCGCTCTGCAGACCTCCAACGCCGACGGCCCGGGCTGGATCCTGCGTGCCGTGATCATCGTCGGCGTGCTGGGTGCGATCTTCATGGCGTGGTTCCTGCTGCGCGGCTACGGCGGCGACCAGGACTGAAGCGGCCCCCCGGGCGCAGCGCCCGGGGAGGGCACGCACACGGCGGGCCTTCATAGAGGGGCACGCGTACGGCCTTCGGGGCACGCGAACGGGCTTCGAGGTGTACGCGTACGGCCTCCGAGGGGCACGCGTACGGCGGCGGAATCCACCGGAAAGATCCCCTGGTGGCCCGTTCCGGCGGAGTCGGCGTGAGCTCCGGACGGGCCCGCGCTTACGATGTGGGCAAGTCCCTGCCCGCATCAGCCCGGATTGGTCCTGCCGACGATGAGCCTGCACACCTCCGCACATTCCGTCCTGGTCGCCCTCGCCGAGGGCGGCGAGCACGGCGGCAACCACAACAGCCTCAATCCCGCCATCACCGGCGGCGGCGCCTTCATCGTGCTGCTGCTCCTGCTGTGGATCACCACCCGCTTCAACCGGGACCGCTGAGGCGGGGCACCGCTATCCCCTCGATGCGCGGCGCCCAGTAGGGTCTGCACGCATGGGAGAGCAGACAGGGCCTGTGAAGCGGCGGCTCGGAGTGATGGGCGGGACGTTCGACCCGATCCACCATGGTCACCTGGTCGCCGCCAGCGAGGTGGCCAGCCAGTTCCACCTCGATGAGGTCATCTTCGTACCGACGGGGCAGCCGTGGCAGAAGAGCCACAAGGCGGTGTCCCCGGCCGAGGACCGGTATTTGATGACGGTCATCGCGACCGCGTCCAATCCCCAGTTCTCCGTCAGCCGCATCGACATCGACCGCGGCGGCAAGACGTACACCATCGACACCCTTCGGGACCTGCGCGCCGAGCACACGGACGCGGATCTCTTCTTCATCACCGGCGCCGACGCGCTGGGCCAGATCCTGACCTGGCGGGACGCGGAGGAGCTGTTCTCGCTCGCCCACTTCATCGGGGTGACCAGGCCCGGTCACGTACTGGCCGACCCCGGTCTCCCCGAGGGCGGGGTCTCCCTGGTGGAGGTGCCGGCGTTGGCCATCTCCTCGACCGACTGCCGGTCGCGCGTCGCCCAGGGGGAACCGGTCTGGTACCTGGTGCCCGACGGTGTGGTGCGCTACATCGACAAGCGCCGCCTCTACCGGGACGACCGCCACAGCCATCGCCACGACCACGACGACGACCGCTGACGACGACCGCCGACGGGGCCGACGGAAAGAGGGCACCGGTGAACGACCGACAGGATCCGTACCCGCCACGGGACCCGTATGCCCAGGACCCCTACGAGGGGGGCCCGCAGCCCTACGAAGGGGGCCAGGGGCAGCACGGTGGACCGGGGTACGTCTACGACGCCTACGGGCAGCCGGTGTACCAGGAAGCGCCGCGCCGGCAGTACGACCCGTACGGCACGCAGCACCCCGAGGGGTACGGCCAGGGCTACGGCGGGCAGGCACCCGAACAGGGCTACGGCCAGGAGTACGGGCAGCAGGGCTATGCGCCGGGCCACGACCCGTACGGCCGGCCGGCGCAGCACCAGGCTGCGCAGCAGACGCAGCAGCAGGGGTGGATTCCGCAGCAGGCGCAGTACGGGCAGCAGGAGTACGCGCCGCCGCAGCCTCCGTATGCGCCGCCGCAGCCTCCGTACGAGGAGCCGCGGCCCCCGTACGAGGAGCCGCGGCCCCCGTACGGATCCGCGCCCTCCTACGACTCCGCGCCGCCTCACGGAGCCGCCGACGGGGATGACCGCCCCTCCGGAGAGGAGTACCGCACCGAACAGTTCTCGTTCATCGAGGAGCCGGACGAGGACTCCGAAGACGTCATCGACTGGCTGAAGTTCACCGAGAGCCGCACCGAGCGGCGCGAGGAGGCCAAGCGCCGCGGCCGCAGCCGCGTCATCGCGCTGACGGTGGTCCTCGTCCTCCTGGTCGCGGGCGGCGTCGGCTACCTGTGGTGGGCCGGCAAGCTGCCGGGGCTGGGCGGGGCCGCCTCCGGGGACGCGGCCGCCGCCGCGGGCCAGAAGCGCGACGTGCTGCTGGTCCACCTCCGCAGGACCGGTACGGACGAGAGCTCGACGGCGCTGCTTGTGGACAACGAGACCACCCACAAGGGCACCACCGTCCTCCTCCCAAACAACCTCGCCATCACCGGGGACGACGGCCAGGCCACCACCTTGGGCAAGTCCGTCAAGGACGCCGGCGCGGAGCCCACCCGCGACTCCCTCAACACGCTTCTCGGCGCCGACATCAAGGCGAGCTGGCGGCTGGACACGCCGTACCTGGAGAACCTCGTCGAGACGGTCGGCGGCATCACCGTCGACGCCGACACCACCGTGCCGGGCGCGAAGAAGGGCGACGGCCCGCTGGTCAAGGCGGGGAAGGGGCGCGTACTGAACGGCCAGGCGGCCGTCGCGTACGCCACCTACCGGGGCCCGGGCGAGCTGCAGACCAAGCAGCTGGCGCGCTTCGGACAGGTGATGCAGGCGACTCTGAAGCGGGTGTCCAGTGACGCGGGCGGGGCGACCGCGACGGTGAAGTCCCTGTTCCAGGTCCTGGACCCGCCGCTCACCGAGGGGCAGCTGGGCAGCTCGCTCGCGCAGCGCGCCGAGCTCGCGAAGACCGGTGCGTACCGTACGACGGTGCTGCCCGTGCAACAGGACGGCACGCTCAGCGCGCAGACCGCCTCCGAGGTGGTCAAGGACGTCCTGGGCGGCAAGGTCAAGAAGACCGACCCGAGCGCGACCGCGCGGGTCAGCGTCCGGAACGCCTCGGGCAGCCAGAAAGCGGTCGGGCAGGCGCAGGCCGCGCTGGTCAACGGCGGGTACTCGTTCGTGGACAGCGGCACCGCCTCGGGCTCGCTGTCGGCGTCGCAGGTGACGTACGGGGACGAGGCCCACCAGCCGCGTGCCGAGGAGGTCGCGAAGACGCTGGGCCTGCCATCGAGCGCCGTGCGGAAGGGCAAGGTCGCCTCGAACGCGGACATCACGGTGGTGCTGGGGCACGACTACAAGGGGTGATCGGCCCGTGGGTGCGGGCGGCGGCGGAGCTTTGGCCAAGGCTCTGCCTGCCGTCGGCATCCTGCCGTCTCCACCGCCCGCGTCCCGCCGCTTCCGCCGCAGGCCCGTCCCCCCTCTGACCAGCTCGGATGCCCCGTTGTCCACAAGCCCGCCGGGGTGTCAGCGGTCCGTGAGACCCTTGAGGGGTACTTGACCGCTGACTCGGCCGCGGCCGACGGGGTTTCCCGCGGACGGGGCCGGGCAGCGTCGCCATCGACCCGGAAGTTTGGCTTGTGACCGCCACGGACCGCTCCACCGAGCTCATCACCGCCGCCGCGCAGGCGGCCGCCGACAAGCTCGCGCACGACATCATCGCGTACGACGTCAGCGACGTCCTCTCGATCACCGACGCCTTCCTGCTGGCGTCGGCGCCCAACGACCGCCAGGTCAAGTCGATCGTCGACGAGATCGAAGAGCGGCTGAGCAAGGAACTGGGCGCCAAACCGGTGCGCCGCGAAGGCGACCGCGAGGCCCGCTGGGTGCTCCTGGACTACGTCGACATCGTCGTCCACGTCCAGCACAGCGAGGAGCGCGTCTTCTACGCGCTGGAGCGTCTGTGGAAGGACTGCCCCGAGATCGAGCTGCCCGAGGACGCCAAGGCGACCCGCGGCAAGGCGGCCGCGCACGCCGAGGAGACCACCGCCGAGCAGGACGGAGAGCTGCACTGAACGGCACGAAGGGGGGCCGTGGCCGCAGGATCGTCCTGTGGCGGCACGGCCAGACCGCCTGGAATCTGGAGCGCCGCTTCCAGGGCTCCACGGACATCGAGCTGACCGAGGCGGGCGTCGAGCAGGCCCGCCGCGCCGCGCGGCTGCTCGCCGCCCTGCAGCCGGACGCGATCATCGCTTCGGACCTGCAGCGGGCGGCGCGGACGGCCGCCGAGCTGTCCGCCGTCACACGCCTGGACGTGACGCACGACGAGGCGCTGCGCGAGACGTACGCGGGTGCCTGGCAGGGCCTGACCCACGAGGAGATCGTGGCGCAGTACCCCGAGCAGTACGCCGCCTGGAAGCGCGGCGAGCCGGTGCGCCGCGGCGGCGGTGAGCTGGAGACCGAGGTCGCGGACCGTGCGGCGCCGGTCGTGGGGCTGGCCGCCGACAAGCTGCCCGACGGGGGCACCCTGGTCGTGGTCAGCCACGGCGGCACGATCCGTACGACGATCGGGCGGCTGCTGGGCCTGGAGCCGCACCACTGGGAGGGCCTGGGCGGCCTGTCGAACTGCTGCTGGTCCGTCCTGGGGGAGGGCGCCCGGGGCTGGCGCCTGCTGGAGCACAACGCCGGCACGCTTCCCGAGCCGGTGCTGGGCGACGACGACTGACGCCGCGGGCCGGGCCGGCGGCGGCTCTCCGGGGGCCGTCCGGCGGCCGGCCGGACCCGGATTTCACATCTGGGCAGGTCGCAGGCTAAAGTTCTTCTTGTTCGCGGCGCCGCCGGGGGAAACCCGGAGGGGCGGAACAAGACCCGGGGCTATAGCTCAGTTGGTAGAGCGCCTGCATGGCATGCAGGAGGTCAGGAGTTCAATTCTCCTTAGCTCCACAACCCGGATGATCCCGCCCTCTGGCGGAGACGGAGAGACTGTTCTCCGCCTCACCAGGAGGCGGGATCACTGCTGTTTCGGGGCTTTCGGGGCGCGTGCGTCGCTGTGCGCGCCGGGGTGAGTGCCCGCGCAACGCCTCGTGCTCGGCTGCGCGGCGGTAGCGGGCAGCCCGTCCGTACTCGTAGGGCTGCGGGCCTGACCTGGTCGTCGGTCCGTGGCAGAATCGGACGGCGCCGGCAGGGGAGGAGAGAACGCGATGCCCACGAGCATCATCGAGGAGGTCCGCGACCTGCTCGGCGTGGCCACCTCCGCGCTGCAGTGCCCTTCCTGCGGCTCGCCTCACGTGGCGCAGATGCTGGGTGACGACGGTGGCGTCTCGTTCGTCTGCACGGCCTGCGGCCACAGCTGGAGCTGACTGATGGGGGCACACAGCCGGAAGTGCGACTGGTGCGGCAGCGGTACGCCCATCGTTCGCGACATGGAGCCGCTGAACCCCGAATTCCAGTACTGGTGCGAGGAATGCGCCCGGGCGCTGATCATAAAAGGCGACCCCATCGAGACCTACCGTGAGCTGGACGGCGAGCCCATCTACGGCCGCCTGCTCGACGAGCACTGCACGCTGAAGCGTTTCTACTCCTTCGCCACCGCCTGAGAACCGGCCCTGCCGCCCGGCCCGCTGAGGGCCCGTCACTCCGTTTCGTGAGGGCGCACGACCGCGCCCGAGAACGACCGCCGATCTCTGAATGACCGTTTCTCCACAACCTCGGCGCATTTTCCGCTCCCTGAGCTACTTTCAGTTCCGACGCCCCGGACCGGACCGGTCCGCTCCTCTATGTGCGGACTGCGGACGATTGGCCGGAAAATTCACGGTGAGGGTGGAACTCCGGTCGTACCGTGAGGCGTTGTAGGACTCAGAGCTGCCGCCGCGGAACGGTCGGCGGCACGGGGGAAGCGACGGGGGTCGCAAGTGACAGACACAGTTGTGGGGGCCGCACCGCAGGCAGAGACCATCGCGGAGCGGGACGGACAGGCCACGGCGGCCGGACTCACGCCGTTCGTCGACGCGTTGCGCGTGCCGCCTGTCGTCAAGCCGGGTCGCGCAGAAGCCCTGCGTGGCATCACCATCGAGCAGAAGACCAGTTGGGTGCGGCTGCACTCCGAGCTGCCGCCCACCAAAGTGTGGGCGTACGAAGGGCACTTCCCGGGCCCGACCATCGAGGTGCGCCGCGGTCGGCGCCTCCGGGTGTCCTGGACGAACCGCATCACGGGCACCTTCCCGGTGACCGCGGTGGAAGTGGCGGCGACGCCCGAGGTGCCCGCGCCGCTGAACGAACCGGGGCGCGGCGGGGCCGAGCCCACCGCCGGCGTGGCCGCACTCCCGCCCTGGCTGGTCACCCACCTGCACGGCGCGGTGACCGGCGGCGGCAACGACGGCTGGTCGGAGAACGCCGTCTCGCCCGGCGACGCGCAGCTCTCGGAGTATCCCAACGACCACCGCGCGACGACCTGGTGGTACCACGACCACGCCATGGACATCACCCGGTGGAACGTCTTCTCGGGCCTGGCCGGCATGTATCTGGTGCGGGACGACGAGGAGGACGCGCTCCGGCTCCCCTCGGGCGGGCGGGAGATGCCGCTCATCATCCAGGACCGCAACCTCGACACGGACGCCGAAGGCCGGCTGACCGGTCAGCTGCTCCACAAGACCCTCATAGTCGGCAAGGACAACGGCGGCAAGAACATCACCATCCCGTTCTCGGGCCCGTACACGCTCGTGAACGGCACGGTCTGGCCGCACGTGGACGTCGATGCCAGGTGGTACCGCTTCCGCCTGCTCAACGCCTCCAACGCCCGGACGTACGCCCTGCAGCTGGTGGACGAGGAGACGGGGCAGCCTGTCATCGGCGCGGTGCATCAGATCGGGACGGACGGCGGCCTGCTGCCGCGCCCGCTGCCGGTCGACGGCACCCTGTCGGTGGCCCCGGCCGAGCGGATGGACCTGCTGGTCGACTTCGGCCGGCTGCGCGGGCGGCGGCTGCGCCTGGTGAACGCCGCGGCGGGCGTGGCGTATCCGCAGGTGATGCAGTTCCGGGTCGGTTCGAAGAAGGTGGCTGATTCCTTCGTGCTGCCCGCGGTGATCTCGCCGACGTTCGAGCGGATCACCCACGACACCGCACCGAAGCACGAGCACCGCCTGATAGCGCTCACCCCGCCGGGCCCGATCGGCAACGGCCACCCGGAGATGTGGGAGCTGCACGAGGTCGACCCGGCGGACGTCACCATCCCGTCCGAAGGGATCATCCAGGTCAAGGGGGCCAACGGCACGACGCGTACGTACCAGCGCGGCGCCCGGATGTTCGACGACGCCCTCGGCTTCATGGTCCGGCACGACGACTGGGAGCAGTGGAGCTTCCTGAACCTCGGCGGCGCCGGCACGCACCCGATGCACATCCACCTGATCGACTTCCAGGTGCGCAGCCGCGACCGGTACCCAGCGGTGCCGGACAGCCCGTACGACAACGCGCTCGGGGGCACCCGCAGCCCGCTGGAGTACGGGGGCCAGGCGCCGATAGCCCCGGGTGATCAGGGCTGGAAGGACGTCATACAGGTGCTGCCGGGGCAGATGGTGAACGTGATCGGCCGGTTCCACGGCGCCAAGGGCCGCTTCATGTACCACTGCCATCTGTTGGAACACGAAGACATGGGCATGATGCGTCCGTTCGTGGTGATGCCTCCGGAGGTGCTGGCGTTCCATCACCAGCACCCGGGTGGTGGTCACGACCACGGGGCGCACTGACACCGGGCGCGGCGGTCCGGCGCAGGCGGGCGGCGGCCAGCAGCAGGAGCGCGACACCGGCGATCGGGTAGCCGGCCGAGAGCAGCATCTGGCCGCCGTTCTGGTGCAGTTCCGCGTGGCTGTGCGGGCGGTGCGGCACCCACCACAGAGCGAAGGAGGCGAAGAGCAGCCCGAGGGCTGCGGCGGCGGTCCACAGCCGGCGGCCCGTCCGGGTGGCCCGGCCGCCGCGGCGCACCGCCTCGGTGCCGAGCAGGATCAGCATCGGTACGGCCCACACCCAGTGGTGCGACCAGGAGACCGGGCTGACCAGCAGCGCGGTGGTGGCGCAGACCACGGCCGCCCAGGCGCGCTCCCCGCGCAGCAGGGCGGTGGTGGCGACGGCCAGCCCCGCGATCGCCGCCGCGGCCGCGGCGGCGGGCCACCACAGTCCGGTGTCGGGGGTGTGCAGCAGCCGGGCGAGGACGCCGCGCAGCGACTGGTTGGCGGTGATCTCCACGTCGCCCGGCCGGTCGGAGGCGAAGACGATCTCGGTCCAGAAGCGGGCCGAGTCACGGGGCAGGACCAGTGCGGAGAGGAGGACGGTGCCGAGGAAGGACAGGACCGCGACGCATGCCTGGCGCAGCCAGGGGTTCCAGGTGCCGCGCAGCCCCTGCCCGGGCTCGTACAGCCGGCGGGCGCGCAGCAGCCCGGCCAGCGCGAGCCACACGGCGAAGAGGGCGGGCGTGAGCTTGATCCCGGCGGCGATGCCGATGCCGATGCCGGCCCAGCGGTTGGTGTCCCGGCGGGTGACGTCCCAGAGCACGAGGACGGTGAGGAGGAGGTTGATCTGCCCGTAGCGCAGCGTGGTCCACACGGGCTCGCACCAGACCAGCAGCGCGGAGAGGGCGAGCGTCGCGGCGGCCTGCCGTGTCCGGGGGGCGCGGGTTCCGCGCGCGAGCGAGGGCAGGCCGGTCAGGCGCAGGGTGAGGTGCACCACGGCGACCAGGAGCAGCAGGTTGCCGAGCGTGGCGAGCGTGCGCATCTCCGGTACGCCGAGGAAGGTCAGCGGCAGGAACAGCAGGGAGGCGAAGGGCGGGTAGGTGTTGGGCAGCCGCGCGGAGGTGGCGAGCATGTCGTAGAGGTCGCCGCCGGTGCGGGCGGTCCAGCCCTCGGCGCGGTAGACCATGAGGTCGAGCATGGTCACGGCGGCCAGCCGCTGGGCGATCCAGAAGACCGTGAAGGACAGGGCACAGGCCAGTGCGGCCGCCAGGACGCGGCGGCGGTGGACGCCCTCACGGGAGGACGGGCCGCGGCGTCCGACGGATTGGTCGAGCTTCGGCGCGGTCACGTCCAGGCCCCCGGTTTCCTTCGAGCACGGATTGTCGACAGTACCGCTGCCGAGTGCGTCGCCGAGTGCGTCGCCGAGTGCCTCGCCGGGTGCGTCCCGGCTGCCGCTCCGGCTCCTCGGAGATCTTCGGCAGACCGCCGCCGCAGGGACCCGGGAAAGCGATTTGGCAGAAGCCCGGGGCAGCCGTGTAATGTAGTCGATGTCGCCGCGAGGGAAACCCCCGAGGAAAACTTCCGGAGACGACAACAGAACACGGGGCTATAGCTCAGTTGGTAGAGCGCCTGCATGGCATGCAGGAGGTCAGGAGTTCAATTCTCCTTAGCTCCACAGTGATCAGAGCGGCCCGTCCGAAGAGGACGGGCCGCTTTGTCGTATCCCCGCCCGCCGTCACGGCTTCTCGAGTCGGAGCGCGAGGGCTGGGCAGCGGCGTACGGCGCGTTGTGCGCGGGCGCGCAGCGCCCCCGGGAGTACGTCGTCGGACAGTACGGGGAAGCCGTCCCGGTCGAGCCGTACGGCCTCGGGCAGCAGCCCCGCGCACAGCCCGTGCCCCTCGCACAGCGTCCAGTCCACCGCCAGCCGCTCCCCGGCGGCACCGATGGCCCCGGCGTCCTCTCCGGCGCCGGTCGCCGCCCCAGCGCCCTCCTCGCGCGGCAGCGGCAGCAGCCCGACCGTGGGCCGCCCGCAGCCGTCGCCCAGGACGTGCGCGGCCAGGTCGTCGGGGAACGCGGTGAGCGCCGACAGTACGAACCGCGCCGCACCGTCGGGGTGTTTGCACGCGCCCCGCCCCCGTACGCCGCGCGCCGCTTCCTGTACCGCCTCCAGGGCCGGCTGCCCGCCGCCGCCCAGCGCGTCCGCGAGCATCTCCGCGAGCGACGGCAGCCCCAGCCGGCACGGGCCGCACTGCCCCGCCGACTCCGCCGCCAGCCACCGCGCGATCCGCAGCGCCTCGCCCAGCGGGCACGTCCGCGTGGACAGCGGCAGCACCGCCCCGGCGCCCAGCGCCCCGCCGCGGGCCGCCAGCGCCTCGCGCGACAGCGGCGTCCCGTACGCGGTGGCCGGGTCCAGCCAGGCGCCGTGATAGCCGCCGACCAGGACGCCGGACGGTGCCGGTTCCGCGCCGCACGCCTGCAGTACGTACGGCAGCGGCACACCGGAGGGGACCTCGACGACGGCGGGGGCGGGGACCGCGCCGGAGACCGTCAGCAGGAGCGTGCCCGGCTCGCCGGGGAGACCCGTGGAGGCGTAGCGGTCGGGGCCGAGGCGGGCGGCGACGGCGAGTTGGGCGAAGGTCTCGGCGTTGGAGAGCAGCGTGGGCGCGCCGCCCAGGCCCGATTCGGCGGCCCGTGCCCGGCGGCCCGGCGGTACCGGCGGCCCGCCCTCGGCGGCCCGGATCAGCGCGGACGCCTCCCCGGACACCAGGCGCTCGGGGGAGCGCACGACCTGTGCGCGCAGCGCACGCCCACGTCGCCTGCGCCCCAGCCCTCGTTCGGCGAGGGCTTCCCGTACGGAGTTCTTCGTCGTGGCCTTCGTCACGCCGACGACCAGGAGGTGCGCGCCGAGCGCCGCGGCGGCCAGCAGCGCGCCGTCCAGGACGAGGTGTGGCGCACGGCACAGCAGCACGGTGTCCTTGCGGCAGGCGGGTTCGCCCTCGCAGCCGTTGACCACGACGACGGGGCGCACCCCGCGGCGGGCCGCGGCGTCGGCGACGGCCGTCAGCTTGCGCGCGAGCGGGAATCCGGCGCCGCCCCGGCCTCGCAGCGCCACGGCCTCGGCGACGGCGGCCAGCCGCTCCCCGGAGAGCGCGGGCAGTGAGCCGTGGAGGAGCAGGTGCCGCTTGCGGTCCAGCCGTTCGGCCTCGTCGAATCCGGCGCACAGCCGCGGCAGCCCGAGTACGCGTACGCCGGGCACATCGGGCAGCGGCCCACCGCCCGTATACGGGACCAGCGCGGTACTGGTCATGAGGTCCGGCCGTTCGGGGCGTGGGGGAGAGGCGCGCCCTCGGTGTGAGTGTCGGAGGGCCGGGGCTGCACCAGAGTGGGTGGACCGCCCCACTCGGGGGCGGCGTCGAAGCCGGCGAAGGGAATGCGTTCCGTGGGTGCCCCGTCCGCTCCGAGGGCCAGGGGTGGTGCGTCGGTGACGTAGGGGAGTGTCTCTGTAGGGGCGTCGGCCAGCGCAGCCCAAGAAGGCGCTTCCCGCGCGTCCCCTGGTGGGGTGGTCGCCGCCCCCGTAGGTCGCCCGTCGCCCGCATGGGCGCCAACAGAGGCAGCCACTCCCGGTGCCTCGGAGGCGGAGCGCGTGTCCGTACGGCCCGCCCCCCTGCGCACCGCCCGCTGCCGGTCCCGCTTTCGTGACCGGAACGGCAGCTCCCGCCGCAGTACGAAGTACGGGAACTCCGCACACGGGGTGAACAACAGACGAGCCAGCAGCGCGCCCATGACCGCCGCAAGGGAGAGCACGTACCCGGTGGTGACCCACCCCGAAGGCGCGCGACCGGACTTGAGACCGTGCAGGAGGGCCAGGCACCACGCGGCGTACGCGCTGGTGTGCAGGGCGCGCCAGCGCCCGGAGACGCGCCCGCGCCCCGCGAACGCGCTGCGCAGTGCCCCGGTCGCGGCGGCCAGCACCATCAGCAGCCCGGCCAGGGTGCCGAACCCGATGAGCGGTGCGGTGCCGGGCGCGACGGGCCCGCCGAGCACCACGGAGGCGAAGGGCAGGAACGCGTCCGAGAACAGGGCGTGCGTCTCGGCCACCTTGACCGCGATGTGCAGCACAAGGAAGCCGAGCGAGGCGGTGGCGAGCGCCCGGTGGACGCCCTGCGCCAGGAGCCTGCTGCGCGGCGCCAGTACGGTGCGGCCGGCCGCGAGCAGGCCCCAGACCACGGCGGCGGTGAGCGAGACGAGCGTGAGGACCCCGGCGGTGTAGTCGAAGAACGCGCGGAAGGCGGGGGCCGCGCCGAGGAGGGGGAGGACCAGTACGGCGCCGGCCCCGGTGGTGAGCGCGGGGCGTGGCCTCTGGAGACGGTGGGGGAGGCGTAAGCGGCGGGGGCGGCGGGTGCGGGCCGCTCGGCGCGCCGCCGGGCCCGTGAGCGGTTGCATGCCCGGCAAGCTAGGGGCCGTCGCGAGGGCCCGCGGCGGCCTTCGCGTATCCCGCCCGCCCGGCGTGACCCGCTGCTAACGTCGGTCCGTTCGCGCCCCGCACACCAGCTCGGTCGCCCTTCTGTACACGCGAATTGCCGTGTGCATACAGGCCATTTGATGCACTTTCCATGGCTATTTCTTGTCCGTCCTTGGGTGCTTCTTGGTCATCCCATGCCCCTGACGTGAACAGATCATCGAAAGAGTGACGCAGCGCGTGCGTGTGGCCGCCACCGCGTACACCGTGCGCCACCGCGGAGACCGCGTGCACCGCACGCGACGCATCGCATCGCAGGGGGTTTCATGAGATCAAGCCGCTCCAGAGCGCGTCGGGGACGCGCCGGGCTGGCCGCGGCGGCGACGCTGCCGCTGGTCGCCGGCGCGCTGGCGCTCGGTACGCCCGCCGCCGGTGCCGCCGGCCACGACGGCCGGGACACGCTGCACGGCACGAAGCCGCAGTGGGCCACCCAGCAGGCCGACCGCGGCAGCACCAGGAACGCCGACCGGGTCACCGCCCGGGTGTTCCTGGCCGGACGGGACGCCGAGGGCCTCGCGGCCTACGCCAGGGCCGTCTCGGACCCGTCCTCCGCCTCGTACGGGAAGTACCTGAGCGCCGACCGCGCGCAGGCACGTTTCGGCGCCACCCGTGAACAGATATCCGCGGTCACCGACTGGCTGACGGGGGCCGGCCTGAAGGTCACCGCCACCGACCGCCGTTCCCTCACCGTGGCCGGCACCACTTCGGAAGTGGAGCGCGCGTTCGCCACGGACCTGCACAACTACCGCAAGGGTGGACACACTTACCACGCCCCGTCGCGCACCGCCTCCGCCCCGGAGTCGCTGCACGGTGCGGTCCTCACGGTCACCGGTCTGGACAACGCGCCGCACATGGCGCAGCACCATGCCCAGCTGCCGCCGCCCAGTCAGATCTTCCGCAACTCCGGCCCGTTCTCCAGCTACTACGGCTCGAGGACGAACAAGGACCTGCCCTCCGCTTACGGGGCCAAGCAGCCGTACGCCGTGAAGGGCTACACGGGCAAGCAGCTGCGCGCCGCCTACGGAGCGGGCAAGCGCACCGGTAAGGGCGTCACGGTGGCGATAACCGATGCGTACGCCTCGCCGACCATCGCCGCCGACGCCCGTAAGTACGCCGACCGCAACGGGGACGCCGGGTACACGAAGGGGCAGCTCTCCCAGGTGCTGCCCAAGAAGTACACGCACATCAAGGAGTGCGACGCGGCCGGGTGGTACGGGGAGGAGACCCTCGACGTCGAGGCCGTGCACGCGGTCGCTCCGGAGTCCGACATCGTCTACGTGGGTGGCGCGTCCTGCATGGACGACGATCTCCTGGACTCCCTGGGCAAGATCGTCGACGGCCGGCTCGCCGACATCGTCTCGAACAGCTGGGGCGACATCGAGGCCAACGAGACCCCGGACGTGGCAGCGGCGTACGACCAGATCTTCCAGAGGGGCGCCGTCGAGGGCATCGGCTTCTACTTCTCCTCGGGCGACAACGGTGACGAGGTCGCCAACACCGGCACCAAGCAGGTCGACACTCCGGCGAACTCCGCCTGGGTGACCGCCGTCGGCGGCACCGCGCTGGCCGTCGGCAAGGGTGACAAGTACCTGTGGGAGACCGGCTGGGGCACCCAGAAGGCCAATCTGGCGGCCGACGGCGGCAGCTGGCAGGACTTCCCCGGCGCCTTCACCTCCGGGGCCGGCGGCGGCACCAGTAGGACCGTCGCGCAGCCCTTCTATCAGCGCGGCGTCGTACCGAACGCGCTTTCGAAGGCGAACGGCGGTACCGCGATGCGCACCGTCCCCGACGTCGCCGCGGTCGCCGACCCGAACACCGGCTTTCTCGTAGGCCAGACCCAGTCCCTCCCGGACGGCTCGCTCACGTACGACGAGTACCGCATCGGCGGCACCTCCCTGGCGGCGCCGGTGATCGCGGGCGTGCAGGCGCTGGCCCAGGAGGCCCGGCACGGTGTCCCGATCGGCTTCGCCAACCCCGGGATCTACCAGCGGTACGGCACCGCCGCGTACCACGACGTCACCGATCACCCCCTGGGTGCCGGGCGGGACCTCGGGGTGGTCCGGGTGGACTACGTGAACGGCATCGACGCCAGTGAGGGCACGACCACCTCGCTGCGCAGCCTGGGCAAGGACAGCTCGCTGCACGCGGTCGTCGGCTACGACGACGTCACGGGCGTGGGCACACCGGGCCGGGGTTACGTGGACTCCTACCGGCGCTGAGCGCCGCGCATACCGGGGCGCTCGCCCGTCCCGGCATGTGGGACGGGGCCCGCGCGGGGGAATCCTCGGCGCGGGCCCCTGGTGGCCTGCGGTACCCTGACGCCATGCGTGCCGTACGCCTTCTGCTTAGCGGGCCGCGCTGATCAGTACCGACCGGATCACGGACTGCGGGTCCAGGTCGGCATCGGCGCGGCGTCCCCTCCTGTGCGAGGGGCCTTTTTGTTTCAGGCGCCAGCCGGCAAGAAGGTGCCCGCAAGGGGTGCGTTTCCGCAGGCAGAGACGATCGATGGAGCTTTGAGGACGATGAGCGAGACGACCACGGCCGCCGAGGCGGCGGCCCCGCACCGCTATACGGCCGCGCTGGCCGCGGACATCGAGGCACGCTGGCAGGACTTCTGGGAGGCGAACGGCACCTACGAGGCGCCGAACCCCAGCGGTGACCTGGCCGGCGACCCGGAGCAGGTGGCCAAGCCCAAGAAGTTCATCATGGACATGTTCCCGTACCCCTCGGGTGCGGGTCTGCACGTCGGCCACCCCCTGGGCTACATCGCCACCGACGTCTACGCCCGCTTCCAGCGCATGACGGGCCACAACGTCCTGCACACCCTGGGCTTCGACGCCTTCGGCCTGCCCGCCGAGCAGTACGCCGTCCAGACGGGCACCCACCCGCGGGTCTCCACCGAGGCCAACATCGTCAACATGAAGGCGCAGCTGCGCCGCCTGGGCCTGGGCCACGACCAGCGCCGCTCGATCGAGTCGATCGACCCGGCGTACTACAAGTGGACCCAGTGGATCTTCCTGCAGATCTTCAACTCCTGGTACGACACCGACGCCAACAAGGCGCGCCCGATCGACGAGCTGGTCGCCCAGTTCGAGGCGGGGGAGCGCGAGACGCCCGACGGCCGCGCGTGGGCCGACCTGAGCGCCATCGAGCGCGCCAACGTCCTGGGCGAGTACCGCCTGGCGTACGCCTCGGACGCGCCCGTCAACTGGTGCCCGGGCCTGGGCACCGTACTGGCCAACGAAGAGGTCACCGCCGACGGCCGCTCCGAGCGCGGGAACTTCCCCGTCTTCAAGGCCAAGCTGCGCCAGTGGAACATGCGCATCACGGCCTACGCGGACCGCCTGCTGGAGGACCTGGACGGGCTGGACTGGCCCGAGGCGATCAAGCTGCAGCAGCGCAACTGGATCGGCCGCTCCGAGGGCGCGCGGGTCGACTTCCCCGTAGGGGACCAGCACATCACGGTCTTCACCACCCGCCAGGACACCCTGTTCGGCGCGACCTACATGGTGCTGGCCCCGGAGCACGAGCTGGTCTCCGGTGAGGACTCGATCGTCCCGGACGCCTGGCCCGAGGGCACGCACGACGTGTGGACCGGTGGCTACGACACCCCGGCCGAGGCCGTCGCTGCCTACCGCAAGCAGGCCGCCGCCAAGTCGGAGGTCGAGCGCCAGGCCGAGGCCAAGGACAAGACCGGCGTCTTCACCGGCGCGTACGCGATCAACCCGGTCAGCGGCGAGCGCGTCCCGGTCTTCATCGCCGACTACGTCCTGATGGGCTACGGCACCGGCGCGATCATGGCGGTCCCGGCGCACGACTCCCGTGACTTCGCTTTCGCGCGCGCCTTCGAGCTGCCCATGCGCTGCGTGGTCGAGCCCTCGGACGATCGCGGCACCGACCCGTCCACCTGGGACGAGGCCTTCTCCTCGTACGACGCGAAGATCGTCAACTCCTCGGACGACACCATCTCGCTGGACGGCCTGGGCGTCACCGAGGCCAAGGCGAAGATCACCGAGTGGCTGGCCGCGCAGGGGATCGGCGAGGGCACCGTGAACTTCCGGCTGCGCGACTGGCTGTTCAGCCGGCAGCGCTACTGGGGCGAGCCCTTCCCGATCGTGTACGACGAGGACGGCGTGGCGCACGCGCTGCCCGAGTCGATGCTGCCGCTGGAGCTGCCCGAGGTCGAGGACTACTCGCCGCGCACCTTCGACGCGGACGACGCGGACACCTCCCCGGAGACCCCGCTGTCCCGCAACGAGGACTGGGTCAACGTCGAGCTGGACCTGGGCGACGGCCGGGGCGTGCGGCGCTACCGCCGCGAGACCAACACCATGCCCAACTGGGCCGGTTCCTGCTGGTACGAGCTGCGCTACCTGGACCCGAACAACGACGAGAAGCTGGTCGACCCGGCCGTCGAGCAGTACTGGATGGGCCCGCGCGACGGTCAGCCGCACGGCGGTGTCGACCTGTACGTGGGCGGCGCCGAGCACGCCGTGCTGCACCTGCTGTACGCCCGCTTCTGGTCCAAGGTGCTGCACGACCTGGGGCACATCGCCTCGGCCGAGCCGTTCCACAAGCTGTACAACCAGGGCATGATCCAGGCGTTCGTCTACCGGGACAAGCGCGGCATCGCCGTCCCGGCGGCCGAGGTCGAGGAGCGCGACGGCGGGTACTTCTACCAGGGCGAGAAGGTCAGCCGCGTCCTCGGCAAGATGGGCAAGTCCCTGAAGAACGCCGTCACGCCGGACGAGATCTGCCAGGAGTACGGCGCGGACACGCTGCGGCTGTACGAGATGGCGATGGGCCCGCTGGACGTCTCGCGCCCGTGGGACACCCGCGCCGTCGTCGGCCAGTACCGCCTGCTGCAGCGCCTGTGGCGCAACATCGTGGACGAGGCCACCGGCGAGGTCACCGTCACGGACGCGGAGCCGGACGAGGACACCCTGCGTGCCCTGCACAAGGCCATCGACGGCGTCGGCCAGGACATGGCCGGGCTGCGCTTCAACACCGCGATCGCCAAGGTCACGGAGCTGAACAACCACCTGACGAAGGCCGGCGGCAACGTGCCGCGCGCGGTCGCCGAGCAGCTGGTGCTGCTGGTCGCGCCGCTGGCCCCGCACATCGGTGAGGAGCTGTGGCGCAAGCTGGGCCACACCGACTCCGTGGTGCACGCGGACTTCCCGGTGGCCGACCCGGCGTACGTCGTCGACGAGACCGTGACCTGCGTCGTGCAGATCAAGGGCAAGGTCAAGGCCCGCCTGGAGGTCTCGCCGGCCATCTCGGACGCGGACCTGGAGGCGGCGGCGCTGGCCGAGCCGGCGGTCGTGACGGCGCTGGGCGGCGCGGGCATCCGCAAGGTGATCGTGCGGGCGCCGAAGCTGGTCAACATCGTTCCGGCATGATCCGGTTCCCCCGCGCGCCTGCCCGGCAGGCGCGCGTGGGGGATGACCATTACGGGCAGGTTGGGGGTTCTCGGGGAACCGCCGACCTGCCCGAGGCGTTTACGGTGGGAGAAGGAAGTACTTCCGTCCGTCGGTCCGACCGAGCCCACATGAGGTAAGCCCATGATCGCTGTGATCGCGATCCTCGCCCTGCTCTTCGTGCTGTTCGTCGCGGCCGGGGTCATCGCGACGGTCAAAGTCGTCTCGGCGACCAAGCGCGGCGTGGACCGTACGGTTGCCCAGGCCCGCCGCACGGTCGAGGACACCACCCTGCGCGCCCGGCAGTACACCCAGTCCGGCTCGGCCGGTCAGCTGGCCCAGATGCGGCTCTCCCTGCGCGCCTCGATGCGCGCCACCCAGGAAGCGCTGCAGGAGGCCGCCCCCGAGGACCAGTCGCTGAGCGAGGCGCTGAACTTGTTCGCACGGCTCAGCGCGCACGGCCACGAGCTGGACGCCGACCTGAAGCGCCTGGAGCGCGAGCCGGACCGGGCGCGGATCACCGACTGCCTCCCTGAGCTGCGAGAACGCCTGGAGCGGATCACGCACTCCGCGGACTCGCTGCGCTGGGCGGCCCAGGACCGCGCCCAGAAGTTCGCCGAGGACGATCTCTCGGCGCTGGCCGGACAGATCGACGTGGAGGCGGGCGCGCTGCGGCACTGGACGCCGGCGCCGGACGAGTGCGACACCACGTCCCGGCCGGGTGCGGGTGCCGCGCCGGACCCGCTCGCCAGCTGGCCGCCGCCGTCGGAGGAGCCCGGTACCGCCGCTGCTCCCGAGGGCCCGCAGGCGATCGACGCCCCGGCCCCGCGCATGCGGAGGCCGTACCCGTGGGAGAAGGCGGCCCGTCCGGAGAGCGCGGGCTGACGTGGGCGGAGAGCGGTGCTCGATACGGCCGGCTGCCGGCCGGGGACCTGCCGGAGCGTCGGCGGGCGAGCTCGCCGACCGCGCGAAGTTGGCTGTAGCGCATCGCCGGGTAATCGGAGAAGATCTTGAGACGGGGGCCGCACTGTCGGGCACCGGGTTCTCTGGATAACCTCCCAGTCATGTCCCGCCATGTCGCGATCGTCACCGATTCAACGGCCTACCTGCCGCGGGCGGCGCTGGAGCGCCACGGCATCACGGCGGTGCCGCTGACCGTGGTCCTCGGCGACGAGGCCCTGGAAGAGGGAACGGAGATCTCGGCCAGGTCGGTCGCCCAGGCGCTGCAGAAACGCAAGTACGTCACCACCTCCCGGCCCGCTCCCGAGGCGTTCGCCGAGACCTACCGCGAGGTCGCGGCCGCGGGCGCCGACGGCATCGTCTCGCTCCATCTCTCCTCGGAGTTCTCCGGGACGTACGACGCGGCCGTACTGGCGGCCAAGGAGGCACCGGTCCCCGTGCGGGTGGTGGACACCGGCATGGTCGCGATGGCGCTGGGCTTCTGCGCCCTCGCGGCCGCGGAGGTCGCACAGGCCGGCGGGGACGTCGACGAGGCGGTGGCCGCGGCCGAGAAGCGCGCCGAGGGCACCTCCGCGTACTTCTACGTCGACACCCTGGAGTATCTGCGCCGCGGCGGCCGGATCGGCGCGGCACAGGCCCTGCTGGGCTCCGCGCTCGCGGTCAAGCCCCTGCTCCAACTCGCCGACGGACGCATCGAACTGCGGGAAAAGGTCCGTACGGCCTCCAAGGCCATCGCGCGCCTGGAAGAGATCGTCGCGGAGCGGGCGGGCACGGACCCGGTCGATGTCGCGGTGCATCACCTGGCGGCGACGGAGCGCGCCGACGCCCTGGCCGATCGCCTCCGCGCCCGCGTGCCGGGCCTGATGGACCTGCACGTCAGCGAGGTGGGCGCGGTGATCGGCGCGCACACGGGGCCGGGGCTGCTGGGGGTTGTGCTGTCGCCGCGGTAGGGCGGTAGGGCGGTGGGGGTGGTGGGGACGGTGGTGCAGAGGTCGCCGTGACGGCGTTGTCGCCGCGCTGATTCCCTCGTCCGGGTGGCCGGGATATCCACAACACGGCGGTTATCCACGGAATTTGGTGGTGATCGGCGGGATTCGCGAAATCGCTCTAGCGTCGTCGACATGACTCCGCGATCTCGCAACTCCGCCTATTCCGCTGCCTCTTCCTCTGCTTCCCACACCGGCCGGCCACCGTCGCATCCACCTGATCCGCATGGTCCACCTGATCCATTAGGTCCATCTGATTCTTCTGCTTCATGGGGTACCGGCCCGTTGTCGTCGGCGCGTTGGCGGGTGGCGCTGCAGGAACGACTGCCGTTGTGGATCCAACTGCGGTGCGGCACGGACCCGAAGGCGCTCGGCGCGCTCGCCGTCGTGCTGCTGATCGCCGTGGCCTTCGCGGTCCACCATTTCTGGACCGCGCGGCCCCAGACCGTACGGGCGCCGACCGCACAGCACGCCTCTGCGGCCGCAGCGGGCAGCGGCCCCACCGCGGCCGAGCGGACGGGGCCGGCCGGACTCTCCGGCCCGAGTGGCGCCGCAGCCGGTGCGATGTCCGGCGCCTCGGACCGCCGCATCGTCGTGGACGTCGCGGGCAAGGTGCGCCACCCCGGCATCCACCGCCTCGCTCCGGGCGCCCGCGTCGCCGATGCACTGCGGGCCGCGGGCGGGGTGCTGCCCGGGACGAACACCCGCACGCTGAACCGCGCCCGCCTCCTGGCGGACGGCGAGCAGGTCGTCGTCGGCGCTCCGGCCGCCGCCCTTGCGGCATCAGGCGGCGCCGCTGCCGGTGCGACGGGTACCGCAGGTGGCGGGGGTACCGCGGGAGGCTCCGCAGCGGCCGGTGGCGCCCCGGCCGGTCCGATCAGCCTGAACTCCGCCACCGCCGACCAACTCGACACCCTCCCGGGCGTCGGGCCCGTCCTCGCCCAGCACATCATCGACTTCCGCACCCAGCACGGCGGCTTTTCCTCGGTCGACCAGTTGCAGCAAGTGAACGGAATCGGCGATCGCCGCTTCGCCGACTTGCGCCCTCTGGTGCAGCCATGACCACCCCACACGCTCCGGCCTCCTCGTACGGCTCGGCTGTTGTGCAGTCGACGAGCGACGCCGAGGGAGGGCGGGCCGACTCGCGGCCGATGCCTGGCGCATCACAGTCGTCGGCAGGGCCTGGCGCCCAGCAGGCGCAGACTCCGCAGGGAGAGGGACCGGCCGATCTGCGGCTGGTTGCGCCCGCGCTCGCCGCCTGGGGAGCCGCGGCGCTGGCCCTGGACGCCCCCGTACGCCCGCTGCTCCTGTCCTGTGCCGCCGCCTTGGTGCTGGCCGGCCTCGCTGTCCTCCGGGCCGTACGCCGCCGCACGGCCGGACCAGCGGCCTCCGCTGACCCTGACCTTGACCCTGGCCCGCACCCCCGCATCGGTCTTCCCCGCGGCGGGTGGCGCCGACGGCGTACGGCATGGGAGGCGGGGACGCTCGTCGCGGCGGCCGCTGTGCTGCTGTGCGCGGTGGGCGGTGCGGCCTCGGCGGCGCTCCAGGGAGCGGACCTGCGGCGCGGACCGGTGCCCCGGCTGGCGCATCAGTACGCGCAGGCCACCGTCGAGTTGGAGGTGACCGAGGACCCGCACGTCGCCCGGCAGCGGGTGCGCGGCGCACAACGTATGCCGGCCGCCGTCGTGTTCGCCGCCGATGTACGCCGCATCACCGCGCCGGACGGTACGGTGACCGCCCTCCGCACCCCCGTCCTGGTCATCGTTCCCCAGCACCAACACCAGCACCAGCACCAGCACCAGCACCAGCACCAGCGCCTGTACCGGCCGCAGCCGGAGCGCACGCCCGGTGCAGGAGACGGGCAGGACGAGCGAGAGCGCGCCCCCTCGACCGCGCAAGCCTCCGACAATGCCGCCACCGGCCCCTGGCGGGCGCTGCTCCCTTCCACGCGCATCCGGGTCGAAGCGCGGTTCGCACCCCCGCTGCCGCCCACCGGCCGTATGGCCGCCGTACTGCGCGTAGCGGCAGATGCGGCCGATGCGTCGCCGCGGCGCGTCGGTGGCCCCACCCCTCTCCAGCGGCTCGCGGGCTCCCTCCGGGAAGGGCTGCGCGAGGCGTCCGACGGGCTGCGGCCCGACGCCCGCGCGCTGCTGCCCGGGCTCGTCGTCGGCGACACCTCCCGCCTGACGCCCGAGCTCGACGACGCCTTCCGGGCCACCGACCTGACGCACCTGCTCGCCGTCTCCGGCAGCAACCTCACCATCGTGCTGGCCCTGCTCATCGGCCCACCGCACCTCGCCGTACGTGCCGAACGCCGGGGCATCGCGCCCCGCCTGGGCCTGTCCCTGCGGACCACGGCGGTGATCGGCGGCGCGGTCGCGATCGCCTTCGTCGTCGTGTGCCGCCCCGACCCCAGCGTGCTGCGCGCCGCCGCCTGCGGCCTGATCACGCTGCTGGCCATCGGTTCGGGCCGCTGCCGTACGCTGCTCCCCGCGCTCGCCGCCGCCGTTCTGCTGCTGGTCCTCTACGACCCCTGGCTGGCCCGTAGTTACGGCTTCCTGCTCTCCGTACTGGCCACCGGGGCGCTGCTCACGCTCACCCCGCGCTGGAGCGCCGCCCTCCAGCGGCGGCGCGTGCCGCCCCGGCTCGCCGAGGTGATCGCCGCGGCCGCCGCCGCGCAGGCCGTGTGTGCGCCGGTCATCGCGGTGCTCGCCGCCCGCGTCGGCCTGGTGGCCATCCCCTGCAACCTGCTCGCGGAGCTGGCCGTGGCCCCCGCGACCGTGCTCGGGTTCGCGGCCCTGGCCACCGCGCCTCTCCTCCCGCCGCTCGCCATCGCGTTCGCCTGGTGCGCGGGGTGGCCGGCCGAGTGGATCGCGGCCATCGCCCGGACGGGAGCCGCGCTGCCCGGCGCCGAGTTCGGCTGGCCCGGCGGCTGGTCAGGGGGTCTCCTGCTGGCCGCGGCCGTCGCCGCCCTGGTACCGGTCGCCCGGGCCGTGCTGCGGTACCGCTGGTTGTGCGTCGTCTGCGCCCTGTTGCTGGTCGTTCTCGTCGTCCGGCCCGTGCCCCTGACCCGGATCATCACCGGCTGGCCGCCGCCCGGCTGGCGGCTGGCCGTGTGCGACGTCGGCCAGGGAGACGGCCTCGTAGTGGCCACCGGCCCCGGCAGCGCGCTGGTCGTGGACACCGGACCCGACCCGCGTGCCATGGACCGCTGCCTGCAGGAACTGGGCGTACGCCGCATCCCGCTCCTCGTCCTGACCCATTTCCACGCCGATCATGTGGACGGCCTTCCCGGCGCGCTCCGGGGCCGCAGCGTCGGCGCGCTGGAGACCACGACGCGCGACGATCCGCCGGACCAGGCGGCGTTCGTACGCAAGGAGGCGGCCGCCCATGAGGTACCGGTGGTCCGGGCGGCGCCGGGCGAGCGACGCCGTACGGGTCCGGTGTCCTGGGAAGTCCTCTGGCCCCCGCAACCGACACCGTGGCCGCCCCAGCTCCCGGCTTCCGGCCCGGCCGCACGCACGGCGATCGGTCCGTCGCCCCCTGTTCCCTCCACCGGACCGATGCCCGAGGGCCCCAACAACGCCAGCGTCACCCTCCTCGTACATACGGCAGGGCTGACCGTCCTCCTCCTCGGCGACCTCGAACCGCCCGCTCAGCAGGAACTGTTGGCCGCCCACCCCGGCCTGCGGGCGATCGACGTCCTCAAGGTCGCCCACCACGGCTCCGCCTACCAGGACCCGGCGCTCCTCCGCGCGCTGGCGCCGCGGCTCGCCCTGATCAGCTGCGGTGCCGGGAATCCGTACGGACACCCCGCTCCCAGCACGGTCGCCGCGCTGCGCGTACAGGGGGCGAGGGTGCTGCGTACGGACACCGATGGCGCGATCGCCGTGACGGGCAGCGCCACCACCGGGCTCGCAGCGGCCACCAGCAACGGCCGACGACGGCAGCCGGTCCGCAGAAGCCCGGCCCGCAGAAACCCGGGCGGCAGGAGCCCGGCTCGCAGGCGTCCGGGGCGCAGGCGGGCAGCTGTCAGGGACGGCATACGGAGGCCGACAGGCTCCGGTCGTCGGCGCAGGGCACGCGTTTGTGCAGTACCAGCATGCGCTGCTTGCTCTTGGGGTGATGGCCGCAATCCAGGGAGCCGTCGTCGTGGGCGAGCACGCTTCGGCAAGCCTTCAGCAGAGGTTCAGCCGTCGGTACCGGGCGGTGGAGCCTGTGGAGACGGAGGAGAGGGGAGGGCCGGTGGAACCCGGATCTGTAAACTCCAGAATATGAGGATGAGTGAAGGCGTCGAGTGGGGGCTGCACTGTTGCGTGACGCTGGCCTGGCTCGGGGACGAGCGGCCGGTGTCCACGGCGAGGCTGGCCGCCTTCTTCGACCTGCCGGCCGCGTACCTCAACAAGCGGCTCCAGGCGCTCGTACGGGCCGGAATCCTCAGCTCGACGCCGGGTGCCCGCGGTGGTTTCCGGCTCGCCCGGCCGCCGGAGGCGATCACGCTGATGGACGTGGTCACCGCGATCGAGGGGCCGGAGGAGGCGTTCCGCTGTATGGAGATCCGGCAGCAGGGCGCGGGCGCCGAGGGGGCGGGGCGCGACTTCAGGGGGCCGTGCGGCATCGCTACGGCCATGCGCCGAGCCGAGCTGGCCTGGCGCCGCGAGCTGGCCGCGCAGACCCTCGCCGACGTGCTCGCCGCGGCCCCGGCCACGTCGGCGGACCGTACGCGCCGGTGGTTCGCGATGGAGAGGACGGGGAGCTGATGGCCACCGCGAACTCCGCGGGCAGTGACCGCGAGGGCCGCGAGCCCGAGGGCAGTGATCGCGAGGGTCGTACGGGCTGTGAGCGTGGTGATCGTGGCTCCGGTGGTGCGTACGGCGGGGCAATTGACGCCGTTGACGCCTACCTCGGGCGGATCGGTGTTGGGCGGCCCGCCGTGTCCGATGTCGCCGCGTTGCGGACGTTGCACCTTCAGCATCTGCGTACGGTTCCGTTCGAGAACCTTTCCGTCCATCTCGGGGAGGAGATCGTCCTTACCGAGCAGGCGTTGCTGGACAAGGTCGTACGGGACCGCCGTGGCGGGTTCTGCTATGAACTCAACGGCTCGTTCGCGTTCCTGCTGACGGCGCTCGGGTACGACGCCGAGCTGCTGTCCGGGCGGGTCTACGGGGAGGACGGGCGGCTGGGCATCCCGTACGACCACGCGGCCGTGCGTGTTCGTACGCCCGATGGGCCGTTGCTGGCCGACGTCGGGTTCGGGCGGCACAGTCACTATCCGCTGCGGTTGGACACGGCCGAGGAGCAGGCCGAGCCGGGCGGGGTCTTCCGGGTCGTGGAAACGGCCGAGGGCGATCTCGACGTGCTGCGGGACGGGGCACCGCAGTACCGCCTCGAACTGCGGCCGCGCGTGCTCGCCGACTTCGAGGCGGGCTGCTGGTGGCAGACCACGTCTCCGAAGTCGCACTTCACGCAGTCGCTGGTCTGTTCGCGGCTCACCGATGACGGCGGCCGGATCACGCTCTCCGGCCGGACGCTCGTGATCACCGCGCCCGACGGGGGCCGGACGGAGCGCGAGATCCCCGAGGCGGAGGTGCTCGCGGCCTACCGTACGCACTTCGGCATCACCCTCGACCGCGCTCCGAGCGCCCCGAGCGCCGCCCCGAGCGCGTCGAGCGCCCCGGCCGCGGGGGGGGGGGGCGGGGCGGCGGGGGGGGGGGGGGGGGAAGGCGCGGCGGCGCCGCGCCCGCCAGCGGCCGGGGCGGGGGCGGGGGCGCCCCGGCCGGGGCGCGGGGGGCAAGTACAAAAA
>NZ_JBEPFC010000049.1:0-44184 GCF_040301705.1 Streptomyces sp. NPDC000151
CGACGTGCGGACGGCGCCGGGCCGCTTGCCCAGTACGCGGGCGGCGGCCGGGCCGTCGAGGCCGACCACGACGCGCAGCAGCACCGCCTCGCCCTGGTCGCGCGGCAGTCCCGCGATCAGGGCCAGCACCCGTTCGGTCGAGAGTGTCTCCAGGGCCTGCTCGGAGGTGCTGTGCGGGCCCGGGAGCTCGACCAGGTCCGGCTCGAACGCGGCAGCGCGCGGCCGTACCTTCTGGCGGCGCAGCAGGTCCAGCGCCCGGTGCCGGGCGATGGTCGCGGTCCAGCCGCGGAATCCCGCGCCGTCCCCGCTGAACCGCCCGAGGTCGCGGGCGATCTCCAGCCACGCCTCGGCGGCCACGTCCTCGGCCTCGTCGCCGACGAGGCCGCGCAAGTAGCCCAGCAGCCCCGGCTGCACCAGGCGGTACGCGGCCGCGAAGGCGGCCTCGTCCCCCTGCTGCGCCCGTGCCACTGCCGCGCCCAGCTCCCCGTCGTGCGCCTGCACGCGACGGGGTTCCCCTCCCCGGCCCAACCCCGTTGTCCCCTTCTCGGCGGATCCGCGGCGTCCGCGGCGGCGCGGTACGGATCAGGGCACCTGTGCCTCCATAGTCATCAGCGTCCGAGCGGACGGAAATGTCACAGTGCCGCGCCGGCGCGGCCCCGGCCGTGCAGCTGGAGATAGAAGGTCCGCAGCGAGTCCTCGGTGCCGAATTCGAAGCGGTTCACCACCCGCCCCAGCGGGTTCCACACCCGCCCGTCGGGCATCCGTACGCCGACCGGCTGCCCGAAGTGCGCGCGCTGCGCCTCGTCGAGGTCGACCCACACGGCACCGGCCTGGCGGACCAGCACCTCGCCGACGTACGCGCCGAGTCCGAAGAGCGCGTCCGCGGGCCGCGCCCGCCCCGTACCGCCCTTGCGCAGCCCGTCGACGAGGAAGTCGGCCACCCGCAGGCTGGCCACGGTGTAGTCGAGCGGCAGCCGGTTCCGCGCCGTCACCCGGGCGACGAACGCCGCCGCCCGGCCGCGCATCTCCGCCGCCGGCACCTGTCTCGCGGCCTCGTCCATCTGCTCCCCCTCGGCTGGACCGGATACCGGGAGGCCCGGTCCGGTTTCCCACAAGACCCAGCGGACGCGGACCGCGAATCATCACAGGACACGCCTCCATAGTGCGTTTTGCCCCGCAAAGTCCGCTCACTGGAGTGGACATCGTGCCCTGCGGTATAACCAGCCGGTTTTCTCGCCGATCACTGAGGAGTGGGCACGTGAGCCCTCGAAGACCGCGCACGTCGCGCTTGCCGCGCACGTCGCACGCGTACCGGCCGATGAGCCTGAGCAGCAGGGTGTGGGTGACGGCCGGTGCCGTCCTGCTGGGCGGCGCGGGGGTGGCGACGTACGCCGTCGCCGGTCCCGCGGGCCCCGACGGGAAGGCCCGCAAGCCCGCGGTCCACGACGTACGGCTGGCCGACCTCGGCTCGGGCCGCAAGGGCCTGCCGAAGCGGGACACCGACCGGTTCAGCGCCGTGATGGTGTCCTGGAACGACCCGCACGCCAAGGTGAAGGGCGTGCCCGAGGTGCGCTACCGCGCCGCCGGGACCGACGAGTGGTCGGGCTGGACGAAGCTGCCGGACGACCCGTACTCCGCGGACGGCGCGGAGGCCGAGCGGGCGGGGACGCGCGGCGGCACCACCTCGGTGTGGACCGGTGACGCGGACGGCGTCGAGGTGCGGCTGGTGCGCGCGGACGGCTCGGCGGCCCCCGGGCAGCCGGCCGGCCTGGAGGTGAACCTCCTCGACCCCGGTACCGGTTCCGGGCCGGCGACGGCGGCGTACGCGGCCCCGGCGGCGTACGCGGCTCCGGCGGCGTACGCCGAGGACCCCACGGCCACCCCCACCGCCCCGGCGGACGGCACCGCCGCCCCCTCGCCCTCCCCCACGGCACCGGCCACCGGCACGCCCTCCGCCACCCCGACGGAGACGGCCACCGCGACGCCCTCGCCCGCGCCCACCTCGACGGTTCCCGCGCCGCGCCCGTCGACGGTGGTGAAGCCGCCGGTCATCACGCAGCAGGAGTGGGGCGCCTCCACGGACTACGACGGCACGCCCTCGTACGGCACCGAGATCAAGGCCGCCGTCATCCACCACACCGGTGTCGACAGCGACAACAAGATCTCCTGCGCCGAGTCCCGGCAGCGGATGCGGACCATCCAGCAGGAGCACTTCACCCGCGGCTACTACGACATCGGCTACAACTTCGTCGTCGACAAGTGCGGGCAGATCTTCGAGGGCCGCAGCGGCGGCATGGAGCTGCCCGTCACGGGCGCCCATGACATCGGCTTCAACACCAACACGGTCGGTATCTCCTACATCGGCAACTACATGAGCGCCAAGCCGAGCCGGGCCGCGCTGGACGCCATCGCCCGGGTCGTCGCCTGGAAGTTCGGGATGTACGGGATCGACCCGCGGGGCAAGGTCACGCTGACCTCGGGCTCCGACAAGGACGTCGACGGCAACAAGATCCCCAAGGGTCAGTCCGTCGAGCTGCCGCGGGTCTTCGGCCACCGCGCCACCAACACCACCCTGTGCCCCGGCGACTACCTCAACGACAAGCTGGGCCTGATCGCCGACCTGGCGGCGAACCCCGGCGTCTCGCACGCCCTGGCCACCTCCGACGTCGACCGGGACGGCATCAGCGACCTGGTCGCCGGCACCCCGAAGGCGTCCTCGGGCGGGCGGGTCACCGTGCTGCCGGGCGGCATCAACGGCCCGGTGGCCGCCAAGAAGACCGCGCTCACCCAGTCCAGCGCGGGCGTGCCCGGCGCGAACGAGTCCGGCGACCAGTGGGGCGCCGCGACCGCCTGGGGCGACCTGAACGGCGACGGCTACGCGGACCTCTCGGTCGGCTCCCCCGGCGAGGACGACTCCTCCCACGCGGACCGCGGCGCGGTCACCCTGCTGTACGGCCCGGCCCTGAACACCGGCACGACCATGCAGCTCGGTGACGGCTTCTCGTACACCGGGGCCAAGTTCGGCTCCGCGGTCGCGGTCGGCGACTTCGACGCCGACGGCAAGGCGGACGTCTTCGCGGCGTCCACCGGCACCGGCGGCACGTGGGCAGCGCGGTACAGCAAGGGCGGTGAGGACGCCTCGACGATCAGCACGGCGTCCGGCGCGCTGGCGTACGCGGACGCCGCCTCCGGCGACTTCAACCGCGACGGCTACGCGGACGTGGCGCTCAACTACCGCGACACGGGCCTCATCGGCCGCGTCGTGTGGTTCAAGGGCGGCGCGAACGGCCTGACCAAGGTGGGCACGCTCTCCGTGAAGGGCGGGCGTTCGATCGCCGCGGGCGACGTCAACGGCAACGGTTACGACGACATCGCCATCGGCCAGCCGTACACCTCGGAGTCCGGCGCGTACGCGGGCGGCCAGGTCACCGTGGTCCCCGGCACCGCCACCGGCTTCACCACCACCGGCATGAAGACCGTCCACCAGGACACCACCGGGGTCCCGGGCGCCGCCGAGTCGGGCGACGCGCTGGGCTGGTCGGTCTCGGTGGGCGACTACGACGCCGACGGGTTCGCGGACGTGCTGGCGGGCGCCCCGAATGAGGACACCACCCGGGACGGGACCAACCGCAGCAACTCGGGCACCTCGCTCCTGCTGCGCGGCACCTCGACCGGCCTCACCGGAACCGGCGCGCTCTCCCTCCACCAGGACACCAGCGGGGTGTCCGGCGCGACCGAGACCGACGACAAGCTGGGCTCCGCCGCCTCGCTGACGGACCTCTCCGGCTACGGCCGCGCCGACCTGACCCTCGGCGCCGAGGGCGAGGACGCGGGCAACGGCACGCTGCTGCACATCCCGAGCAACAGCACGGGCGTCAGCCCGTCGCAGGCCGTCTACTTCGGCCTGACCCAGCTCGGTACGCCGACGGGCGCCCGGCTGGGGCAACAGCTGACGCCCTGATCCGGTACCGGCCCCGGAAGCCTGCGGCTCAGACGGCGCCGCGTGCCTGTCGCGAGACCACCGCGCGCAGCACGCGGCGCCCCTCTGCGGAGACCTCCACCGCCTGCCGCAGGCCCGCCGAGCCGTGCCCGGCCAGCAGTTCCAGGATGGTCGTCTGGCGCCGGACCTCGGCCTCGACCAGCGGGGTCATGCCGTCCGTACGGCCCGCGCGCCGGTCCTCCAGGGTGTCCGCGCCCTCGTACGGCTTGCCGGCGGCATCCAGCAGGTGGTGGAGGTGGAGCGCCGTGCCGGAGCAGGCGTCGGCCCAGGCGCGGAGCGCCTCCTCGTCGGAGCCCGTGGCCGGTGCGGCGTCGAGCATCCGGCGGGCCAGTACGGCCGGCTCGGTCCCGTCCGGCGCCCCGTCCGCGGGGCCCGGCGGCAGCACGGCCCGTACCGCCGCGAGCTGGGTGCCCCACTCGGCGCCGTCCGCCGTCAGGCTCGCCCACAGCGGGCGCAGCGCGTCGTCGTCCGCGCCGAGCAGCGGCAGGCAGCGGTCCAGGCAGGCGAGGCCGCTCGCCGCGAGCCCGCGCGCATCGGCCCGCGCGAGCAGTTCCACCAGGCTCATGACGTACGCCTTCCCTCCGCACCCGGCACTTCCTTGCTGGGAGTACTGCGTGCCGGGGCGCGGGAACGTCACAGCGGACCGGGACGAAGCGGCATGAAGGCGTACGTCCGGGCTTTTCAGCGCGTGGGTGCCACCGTCGCCGCCCGGGCCTTGAAGTCCGTCCAGGACAGCGACGGCTTGCGCGGGTCCCAGACCTTTTGGGCCAGCGCGGCGAGCGGCAGCCGGATGCCGCGGGCGACCTGCTCGGTGGTCTGGGACTGGGCGAGGTCGCACCAGACGCCGAAGCGGGCGCCGGGGACGCGGTCGGGCCCGGCCAGCGAGGCCGGGACCGCCTTGCTGCCGCGCAGCACGGCCGGGGTCCACTCCTTGTAGATGCGCTCGCCGGTCGGGTACGTGAAGTCGTTCGGCTGGCCGAGGACGTAGTAGAGGTACTCGTCGTTGAGGTTGACGACCGTGCGGCCCTCCTTCAGGAACGCGGCCGGGTCGTTCGCGCCGATCTCCTTGCCGGTCCAGTACGCCACCGTGCGGTCCTTGTCGGGGGTGACGACCTTGCTGTCGTGGAAGCCGTCGTTCCAGGCCTCGACGTGCCGCACGCCCGCCTTGCGCAGGGTCTTCTCGCGGTCGTTGAGCCAGCCGGTCGTCAGGTCCTGCACAGTGGCCTTGGCGCCGTACTTCTTGGTGGCGGCGCGCGCGAGCTGCGGATAGGTGGTGCCGGGCGACTTCACGGTCAGGGCGCGGTACTCGTCGCCGCCCAGGTGCCAGCGCGGCCCGGGCACGCCCTCCTCGGCGAACAGCTTGGCGTACTCGCGCAGCAGGTCGTCGACGATCTGCGCGGCCTTGGGCTGCGAGATGTCGATGGCGCCGCGCTGACTGGTACCGGCGGCGCTGCGCAGCTGGAGCGAGGGGTGCTTGTCGATCACGGCGCCGAGGTGGCCCGGGGAGTCGATCTCGGGGATGACGGTGATGTGCAGCTCGCGGGCGAGCTTCACCAGGTGGCGGACCTGGGCCTTGGTCAGGTGGTCCGGGGAGACGATCTCCGGGTGACTGGAGCTCTCGATGCGGAACGCCTGGTCGTCGGAGAAGTGCAGCTGGAGCTGGTTGAGCTTGAGGTCGGCCATCTCCCGGACGCGCTTTTCCAGCCAGTCCGCGCTGAAGTGCTTGCGCGCGGTGTCGACGAGCAGGCCGCGCTGGGCACGGTCGGGCCGGTCCTGGATCGTGCCCTCGGGGACGCCGCCGGAGGCCCGTACGGACTGCACGACCGTGCGGGTGGCGTTGAAGATCCCGGTGTCGGTGGGCGCGGACAGGGTGAGGCGGGTGTCGCGGGCGGTGAGCGTGTACGCCTCGTCGGCGGTGCTCGCGGGGGCCGCGTTGTTCTGGTCCGCCGCCTTGCCCTTGCCCGAGAGCGTCAGCTCGACGTCGCCGGGGCGCGCGTCGTCCTTCCAGGACAGCTTCAGGCCGCCCAGGTCGGCGGCGAGCCGGCGGGCCTCGTCGGCGACCGGGCTGTTCCGGCCGGCGGGCACGACCACGCGGGCGTTCTTCGAGACGCGCCAGCCGGTGCCGTCGGCGGCCTTGAAGCCGCGGACCGCGGGGATCGTGCGCGGGGGTCCCTTGACCGCGGCCCAGCGGGGCGTGGGCGCTGCGGAGGACGCGGCGGACGTGGGCGACTTGGAATCCTGGTTTCCGGTACCGCTGCCGCCGCCGTGCTGCGCGGAGCTGTCCGAGCAGCCGGTGATGGTCAGGGCCGAGGCGGCCAGTGCCACCCATGCCGTCAGCTTCCTCATCTACGCAAACCTCCCTTTCCAGGGCGAAGTATGGCCAGCTAGAGAAATGTCCCGTCCACTACGCGCGCGAAAGCTCTCTCATCCGGGTGAAATTCGCGCATCCGTCGGACAGAAGGCGACTTGCGTCGTTACGGTGACGTCTCGCCCGCCCGTCACCCACCTCCATCCCCGGAAGACGGCGCGAGCGCCGACAGGCCCTCCTTTCCCAGGGCCCTCGCCGCCCCCGACGGCGTGCCGGCCCCGCCGGAGTCGTCCCGGTCCCGCGCGCCGCGCGCGCTGTCCCTGCTGCCCGAGGAGATCACGCTGTCCAGTGAGCCCCCGGCCGCCCCGCCGACCACGCTGCACGCTCCCCCCTCCGGCATACCTTCGCAGAAGTGCCGGCCGCGCCGGACGCCTCCCGACGGCGCGTCCGGACTCGACCGCTTCAATTCGGCCGCCGCCGGCGCCGCCGAGGCCGCGCTGCTGGCCTGCTGCGGCAGCCGCCGCTGGGCCCGCCGGATCGCCGCGCACCGCCCGTACCCCGACCTGGAAGCGCTGCTGGCCGCCGCCGACGAGGCCAGCTACGACCTCAGCCCGGGCGACCTCGCCGAAGCACTCGCCGAGGAGTCCCTCTCCCCGCAGCCGCTCGCGGGCGCCCGCGGCCGAGGCACCCTCGCGGCGCACACCGCGCTGCGCGCCGCGCACGCCGAGTACGAGCGCCGCTTCCGGCACGCCTTCGTGATCTGCCTGGACGGGCTGCGCGAGGAGGAGCTGCTGGACCGCGTGCTGAGCGGGATCAGGGACCGGCTGGGGCACGAGCCGGACGAGGAGCGCGCCATCGCCGCCGACGAGCTGCGCCGGATCGCGCGGGGGCGGCTCGCCCATCTTGCGGGTGTTGCGGGCGAAGGTCCGTGATTTCCGTATTCCTCCCTGTCCGTCGGCCCGTCCGATAGCCCGTCCGTGCTTGTTTGATCACACCTGAGGACCCCGGCGGGAGGAACCGACAAGTCGTCGCTACGATGGCCAGGGCCGGTGGACCGTACCCGGCCGGGCCAGACCGACAGTGAAGCCGGCAGGCCCCAGTCCCCGCTCCCGGAGGGTTTTTCCGTGCCGGCTGGAACGCTGTATCGCGGCCGGGAAGGTATGTGGTCCTGGGTGGCTCATCGAGTCACCGGCGTCCTCATTTTCTTCTTCCTGTTCGTGCACGTGCTCGACACCGCTCTCGTCCGTGTCTCCCCGGAGGCCTACGACGACGTCGTCGCCACGTACAAGACGCCTCTCGTCAACGTGATGGAGTACGGCCTCGTGGCCGCCATCCTCTTCCACGCGCTCAACGGCCTGCGCGTCGTGGCCGTGGACTTCTGGTCCAAGGGCACGAAGTACCAGAAGCAGCTGCTGTGGACCGTTGTCGGTGTCTGGCTTGTCCTGATGGCCGGCGCCTTCTACCCCGTGCTGCAGCACACCCTGCGCACGCTGTTCGGGAGCTGATGAAGCGCGATGTCCTCTGCTGAGACGACTCCTGTGAACGACTCCGTGTCCCTGTACGACGTGGACAACCCGGCTCCCGTCATCGAGCCGCCCCGCGCCCGTACCAAGAAGACCCCGCGGTCGACCCGGACCAACTTCGAGCTGTACGGCTGGCTGTTCATGCGGCTGTCCGGCATCGTGCTGGTCGTCCTGGTCCTCGGCCATCTGCTGCTCCAGCTGGTGCTGGACGGCGGCGTGAGCAAGATCGGCTTCGCCTTCGTGGCCGGTCGCTGGGCCTCGCCGTTCTGGCAGGCATGGGACCTGATCATGCTGTGGCTGGCGATGCTGCACGGCGCCAACGGCCTGCGTACGGTCATCAACGACTACGCGCAGCGGGACAACACCCGCTTCTGGCTGAAGATGCTGCTGTACGCCGCCACGGTGTTCACCGTCCTTCTGGGCACGCTGGTGATCTTCACCTTCGACCCGAACATCCGCTAAAGCCGGGGCTGACTGGAACAATGAAGATCCACAAGTACGACACCGTCATCGTCGGCGCGGGTGGCGCCGGCATGCGCGCGGCCATCGAGTCGACCAAGCGCAGCCGCACCGCCGTCCTGACGAAGCTCTACCCGACCCGCTCCCACACCGGCGCGGCGCAGGGCGGCATGGCCGCCGCCCTCGCCAACGTCGAGGAGGACAACTGGGAGTGGCACACCTTCGACACGATCAAGGGCGGCGACTACCTGGTCGACCAGGACGCCGCCGAGATCCTGGCGAAGGAGGCCATCGACTCGGTCCTGGACCTCGAGAAGATGGGCCTGCCGTTCAACCGCACCCCGAACGGCACGATCGACCAGCGCCGCTTCGGCGGTCACTCCCGTAACCACGGTGAGGCCCCGGTCCGCCGGTCCTGCTACGCCTCGGACCGCACAGGCCACATGATCCTCCAGACGCTGTACCAGAACTGCGTCAAGGAGGGCGTGGAATTCTTCAACGAGTTCTACGTGCTCGACCTGCTCCTGCAGGAGGTCGACGGCGTCAAGAAGTCCGCGGGCGTCGTGGCGTACGAGCTGGCCACCGGCGAGATCCACGTCTTCCAGGCGAAGTCGATCATCTTCGCGTCCGGCGGCACCGGCAAGTTCTTCAAGGTGACCTCCAACGCACACACGCTGACCGGTGACGGCCAGGCCGCGGCCTACCGCCGCGGGCTGCCGCTGGAGGACATGGAGTTCTTCCAGTTCCACCCGACCGGCATCTGGCGCATGGGCATCCTGCTGACGGAGGGCGCCCGTGGTGAGGGCGGCATCCTCCGCAACAAGGACGGCGAGCGCTTCATGGAGAAGTACGCGCCGGTCATGAAGGACCTCGCGTCCCGTGACGTCGTCTCGCGCTCCATCTACACGGAGATCCGCGAGGGCCGCGGCTGCGGTCCCGAGGGCGACCACGTCTACCTCGACCTGACCCACCTGCCGCCGGAGCAGCTGGACGCCAAGCTGCCCGACATCACCGAGTTCGCGCGGACCTACCTCGGCATCGAGCCCTACACGGACCCGATCCCGATCCAGCCGACCGCGCACTACGCCATGGGCGGCATCCCGACCAACGTCGAGGGCGAGGTGCTGGCCGACAACACCACCGTCGTGCCGGGCCTGTACGCCGCCGGCGAGGTCGCCTGTGTCTCCGTGCACGGCGCCAACCGCCTCGGCACGAACTCGCTGCTGGACATCAACGTGTTCGGCCGCCGCGCGGGCATCGCCGCCGCGGAGTACGCGCACGCCAACGAGTTCGTCGAGCTGCCCGAGAACCCGGCCAAGCAGGTCCAGGACCAGGTCGAGCGGCTGCGCGACTCCAACGGCACGGAGAGCGTGACCAAGCTCCGTACCGAGCTGCAGGAGTGCATGGACGCCAACGTGATGGTGTTCCGCACCGAGCAGACGATCAAGACGGCGGTCGAGAAGATCGGCGAGCTGCGCGAGCGGTACCTGAACGTGTCCGTCCAGGACAAGGGCAAGCGCTTCAACACCGACCTGCTGGAGGCCATCGAGCTGGGCAACCTGCTCGACCTGGCCGAGGTCATGGCGGTCTCGGCGCTGGCTCGCAAGGAGTCCCGCGGCGGTCACTACCGCGAGGACTACCCGAACCGCGACGACGTCAACTTCATGCGGCACACCATGGCGTACCGCGAGGTCGGCGCAGACGGCAAGGAGTCGATCCGCCTCGACTACAAGCCGGTCGTCCAGACCCGCTACCAGCCGATGGAGCGTAAGTACTGATGAGCACCCCCACGCTTGACAAGCACTCGGCGGCGCTGGACGCGGCCGAGAGCACCGCCGCCCAGAAGATCACCGTCACCTTCCGCATCCGCCGGTTCAACCCGGAGGTCTCGGCGGACGCGAGCTGGCAGGACTTCCAGCTGGAGCTGGACCCGAAGGAGCGCGTGCTCGACGGTCTGCACAAGATCAAGTGGGAGCAGGACGGCACGCTGACCTTCCGCCGCTCCTGCGCGCACGGCATCTGCGGCTCCGACGCCATGCGGATCAACGGCAAGAACCGGCTGGCCTGCAAGACGCTGATCAAGGACATCAACCCTGAGAAGCCCATCACGGTCGAGGCCATCAAGGGCCTGACGGTCCTGAAGGACCTGGTCGTGGACATGGAGCCGTTCTTCCAGGCGTACCGCGACGTGATGCCCTTCCTGATCACGAAGGACACCAACGAGCCGACCCGCGAGCGGCTGCAGACCGCCGAGGACCGCGAGCGCTTCGACGACACCACCAAGTGCATCCTGTGCGCCGCGTGCACCTCTTCGTGCCCGGTGTTCTGGAACGACGGCCAGTACTTCGGCCCGGCGGCGATCGTCAACGCGCACCGCTTCATCTTCGACTCGCGTGACGAGGGCGGTGAGCAGCGCCTGGAGATCCTGAACGACAAGGACGGCGTCTGGCGCTGCCGTACGACCTTCAACTGCACGGACGCCTGCCCGCGCGGTATCGAGGTCACCAAGGCGATCCAGGAGGTCAAGCGAGCGCTGATCACCCGGCGCTTCTGATCTCGGCCTGAGCCTGTGAAGAGCCCCTGTCCGGTTTTCGTACCGGACAGGGGCTCTTCGCGTAGGTACGCCCGCCGTGCCGGGGAATGCTCAGTCGTATGACGAACGACACCGCCCCCCTCTCCCCGCACCGGCCCCTGCCTCCGCTCTCCGCCACCGTCACCGGTTCCGGCCCGGGCATCGTCCTGGCCCACGGCGCCACCGGCAGCATCGACGACAACTACGCCCGCCTGTTACCGGCGCTCGCCGCCTCCCACACCGTCGTCGCGCCCGACTACCCCGGCTCGGGCCGCACCCCGCGCGCGGCCGGGCCGCTCACCCTGGACGGCCTCACCGACGCGGTCGTGGACGGCGCGGTCGCCGCGGGCCTGGAGACCTTCACCCTGGTCGGGTACTCGCTCGGCGCGGCCGTCGCCGTCCGCACCGCCACCCGCTACCCGCAGCGCGTCAGCGGCCTCGTGCTGACCGCGGGGCTGGCCGTCCCGGACCGCCGCATCGACCTCTGGCTCGCGCTCTGGCAACGCCTGCTGGCGCAGGACGACTACGCGGGCCTCGCGCTGGCCCGCACGCTCAGCGGCTGGTCCCCCGGCCGCCTCCAGGACCTGCCGCACGCCGACCTGGACGCACTGCTGGACCCCTGCCCGGAGCTGGTGCCCGACGGCTCGGCGGACCAGGCGGCGCTCGTACGGACCCTGGACACCCGCGCCGACCTGCCGCGGATCGCCGTCCCGACGCTCGTCATCGCCACCCTCCACGACCAGCTCGTCGACCCCGCACACTCCCGCTATCTGGCCGAGCACATACCCGGCGCGCAGTACGCCGAGCTCGCGGCCGGCCACGTGCCGATGTACGAGTGCCCCGAGGAGTGGGAGCGGCTGATCACCGGCTTCCTCGCCGCGCACGGCCTCTAAGCAGCCCCTGCGGTCCCCCGCGTCCCGGCCGCTCACTTAGGGTCGGGGCGTGGACGACGCGAAGCAGGTATCCCGGGGAGAGCAGACGCGGGCGCTGATTCTGGCCACCGCGATGCGGCTCTTCGAGGAACGCGGTTACGACCGGACGACGATGCGGGCCATCGCCCAGGAGGCGGGCGTCTCCACCGGCAACGCGTACTACTACTTCGCCTCCAAGGAACACCTGATCCAGGGGTTCTACGACCGGATCGCCGAGGAGCACGCGGCGGCGGCCCGCGAGGTGCTGGCCACCGAGGACGGGCTCGCCGACCGGATCCGCGGGGTGCTGCTGGCCTGGCTGGACGTGGCGGCGCCGTACCACCGGTTCGCCGCGCAGTTCTTCAAGAACGCCGCCGACCCCGACAGCCCGCTCAGCCCCTTCTCCGAGGCGTCCCGCGGCCCCCGCGAGGCCGCCGTCGCGCTGCACCGCGAGGTGCTGGCGGGCGCGGGCGTGAAGGCGGCGCCCGAGCTGGCCGAGCAGCTCCCGCGGCTGCTGTGGCTGCACCAGATGGGCCTAGTGCTGTTCTGGGTGTACGACCGGTCGCCGGACTGCGCCCGCAGCCGCGCGCTGGCCGCCCGTACGGCGCCGCTGATCGCCCGCGCCGTCGCCGCGTCCCGCTACCGGCTGCTGCGCCCGCTGGTGCGCGAACTGACCGATCTGCTGGACGACTTCCTCACGCCCGGCCCCGACCGGCCTCCGTCTCGGTGACCTTGTCGAGGAACGCGTCGAGGTTCAGGGTCATCCTGGCCACCTTGTCCTCGACCGTGAGGTGCTCCTCGTAGCGGCTCGCCAGGTCCGGCTGCTTCTTGCCGCGCAGGTAGAGGGAGCAGGCGAGGTCGGCGCAGACGTAGGCGCCGACGGTGTTGCCCTGCCGGCCCGCGGCGCCCGCGCGGCGGGCGGCGAGGAGGCTGACGCCCGAGCCGCCGTGCCCGGTGAGGCAGAAGGAGCAGACCGTGGTCTTGGTGAAGGTGCGGCGGACGTTCGTGGGGCGGCGCAGCGTGACGCCGAGCGGGCCGTCCGCGCGCGGCACGACGAGATAGGCCCGGTCGGGCGCCTGGGGGTCCCGCCAGCCGAGGAAGTCCAGGTCGGCCCACGGCAGTGCGGCGAGCCCTGCGGGGAGGTTCAGCCGCTGCGCCTCGCCCTTCGAACAGTTCACGAAGGATGCGCGGATGTCGGGTTCTGCCAGCGGGTCCATGATCCTGAAGCTAACAGGCGGTACGGACGGGCGTCGCCCGGTTTTTCTGCTACGCGTGCAGGGACGCGAGCTGGACGACCGTGACGTCCGGCGGGGCGCCGACGCGGACCGGCGGACCCCAGGCGCCCGCGCCGCGGGTGACGTAGAGCTGGGTGTCGCCGTAGCGGTCCAGGCCCGCGACGGTGGGGTTGGCGGTCGCCGCGATCAGGTTGCCGGGCCAGAGCTGGCCTCCGTGGGTGTGCCCGGAGAGCTGGAGGTCGACGCCGTGCCGTACCGCCTCGTGGATCATCACCGGCTGGTGGGCGAGCAGCACGGAGGCACGGGACCGGTCGCGGTCGCCCAGGGCGCGGTCGTAGTCCGGCCCGTCGGCGTGATTCTCGCCGGAGATGTCGTTGACGCCGGCGAGGTCGAAGCCGGGCAGCTCCACGCGGGCGTTCTCCAGCGGGTGGACGCCCAGCTCGCGTACGTGGTCCACCCACGCGTGCGCGCCGGAGAAGTACTCGTGGTTGCCGGTGACGAAGTACGCGCCGTGCCGGGCGGTCAGCGCGCGCAGCGGCTCCGCGGCCGGGCCCAGGTCCGCCACGCTGCCGTCGACGAGGTCGCCGACGATCGCGATCAGGTCGGGGTTCGCGCGGTTGACCGTGTCCACGACCCGCTGGGTGTGCGCGCGGCCCAGGACCGGGCCGAGGTGGATGTCGCTGACGACGGCGATGCGGAAGCCGTGCGCGGCGCGCGGCAGCTTGGCGAGGGGCACGGTCACCCGCTTCAGGCGCGGCCCGCTGAGCACGCTGTACGTGCCGTACCCGACCGTCGCGGCGGCGGCGGCCGACGCCCCGACGGCCACCGAACGGGCGACGAAGAGCCGCCGGGAGGGGGCGGCGGGGGCGACGGCGGGAGGCGCGCTCCCGGCCGCCACGTCGCCGCCCGCGCCTGCGGGCACCGGCTCCGACTCTCGTACTGGCTCCGGCACTCTTACCGGCTTCGGCACCGCCTCGCGCACCCGCACCCGCAGCCACACCGCGCGTACCACCTCGCCCGCCAGCAGGGCGAGGGTCAGGTAGAGCACCAGGGCGAGCCAGAGGTAGCCCGGCCAGGCGAGGAGCTGCTGGAGGCGGAACGGCGCGCCCGCGCGGGGCGCGACCAGCGCGCCGACGGTGAGCAGCGGCAGCAGCACGGCGAGCACGGTGCCGGTCCGGCGCGCGGCCCCGCCGCGGGCGGTCGTGTCGCGGACCAGGCGGCGCCACAGGTACCAGTGGACCGCGCCGAGCAGCGCGAAGATCGCCGCGACGACCAGGAGGAAGATCACGTACCGGACTTCTCGCCCGCCGGGGCCGCGGCGCCGCGCCGCAGGGCCCGTACGCCACGGAACCCGATCACTCCGATTGCCGTCCCCAAGAGAAAGGACGTCACGGCGAGCGCCAGATGCACCCAGAAATAGGCAGTCGGGTCACCTGCGTCATCGAAGGCGAGACCACTTCCGTCCTTGACCAGATTCTTGACGAAAGTGATCCAGATGAACCAGCTCCAGACCCCGAAGGCGAGCAGGAACCAGGAGACGGGGCGCGAGAGCTTCATGCCTTCCAGTATGAGCGGCGGGTCCGTAGGGCTGTCGTCAGGGGCCGTGTCGCGCGGGGCGGCGACGGCAGCGCCGGGCACGGCGGGTACGTTCACCGTCGTGCCGACGATCTCTCCCTCCGCCACCCCGTCCCCCACCCGCCGCCGCACCGCCCGTACGACCGCGGCCGCCGCCCTGGTGTGCGCCGCGCTGACCGCACCGCTGGCCGTGGCCGCACCTGCCCACGCCGACGACGCGAAGCCCTCGAAGACGCCCACGCCGCCCGCCGCGATGTCCGCGGTCGGCGGCGACCTGCTGGCGAAGCCCGGCACGCAGGTCCGGCTGAAAGACGGCGCCCCGAAGCTGCCCAAGGGCCTCTCCGCGCGCTCCTGGATCGTCTCCGACCCGGAGACCGGTGACGTGCTCGCCGCGCACAACGCGCACTGGCGGCTGCCGCCCGCCTCCACGCTGAAGATGCTCTTCGCCGACACCCTGCTGCCGAAGTTCCCCAAGACCGAGAAGCACAAGGTCGCGCCGGAGGACCTGGCGGGCATGGGCGAGGGCAGCAGCCTGGTGGGCATAAAGGAGAACCAGACCTACACGGTCCACGACCTGTGGCTGGGCGTCTTCCTGCGCTCCGGCAACGACGCGGTGCACACCCTCGCCGCGATGAACCACGGCGTGCCGCAGACCGTCCGCGACATGCAGGCGCACGCGGACCAGCTCAACGCGCACGACACGCACGTCGTCACCCCGGACGGCTACGACGCGAAGGGGCAGGTCTCCAGCGCGTACGACCTGAGCCTGTTCGCCCGCTCCGGGCTGCAGAACGCCGACTTCCGGGAGTACTGCTCGACGGCGTTCACGCAGTTCCCCGGCGAGCAGAAGAAGGGCAAGAAGCGCGAGACCTTCGGCATACAGAACACCAACCGGCTGCTGACCGGCGCGTTCGGCATGAAGCCGTACAAGGGCATCGCGGGAGTGAAGAACGGCAACACCACGAACGCGGGCTCGACCTTCACCGGCGTCGCGCAGCGCGGCGACAAGGTCCTCCTCGTCACGGTCATGAACCCGGCCAAGAAGGACCTCAACGAGGTCTACAAGGAGACCGCCGCGCTGTTCGACTGGGGGTTCGCCGCGCGGGACAAGGTCGAGCCGGTGGGGCGGCTGGTCGGCCCGAAGAGCGAGGAGGGCGACGCCGGCAAGCACAGCACCGCCAAGCAGCACGGCAAGCAGGGCGCGGCGCACCTGGCCGCCACGGAGGGCGACGGGCGGAGCGGCGCGTGGGCCGCGCTGGGCATCGCGGGCGGCGCACTGATCGTCCTCGGCGCCGTAGCCCTCACGGTCCACCGCCGCTGGCCCCTCCCGGACCTGGTACGACGCCGGGGGCGCTGAGCCGTCCCCCCGAGGCCACGGCCATGCACCGACCGCACGCACAGGACCACCGAGAGGATCCGCTGATGAACCGTTCCGAGGCGAGCCGGAAGAAGAACGTCAAGCAGGTCGCTGCGGTCATCGCCCTCGTCGGATTCCTTGCGGTATCGCTGTGGCTCGGTGACGAGCTGTGGGATCTGGCCGTGTACTGGCCGGCTACCGGCATCGGATTCGGCGTCACCGTCGGCGTGCTGCTGCCGATCACGTTCACGGCCGCCAAGCGCTCCTTCCGCCGGGTCAACCCGGCCGAGGGTGAGCGCTCGCCTCGATGGGCCGTGGCCGGCATCGCGTGGGCGGCCGTGGCCGTGGTGAGCGGGATGGCCGTCTCCCGCGCGATCCCCGGAAGGAGGACCTCCTCGAAGCCCTGCACCAGCGAGTGGGCGCCATGCTGGGTGAACCACCTCTATCCGGGCGCCTTCCTCGTGGTACTCGGCAGTTTGGCCGCGACGGCGGCCATCATGACCTGGGGGCCGAGCTGGATGCCCAAGCTGCGCGGCCAGTCCCGCCGGCTCCGCCGGTAACCGCCGAGGCCGGCGCGGCGGCGCGGCGGCCCGGGAGGCGCTACGCGGCGTCCTCCGCGGCCCCGCCGGACCCGCCCGGGGTGGCGGCAGGCACCTCCACCGGCTCGTCGGCCGGTTTCTGGGTGGCCGTCCAGGCTGCGCAGAAGACCAGCAGCTTCGCGGTGAAGTTGATCCACAGCAGCAGCGCGATCGGCGTGCCGAACGCGCCGTACATGTTCTTCGACGCGACGCCCTGCAGATAGCCGCTGAGGGCGTACTTCAGTACCTCGAAGCCGACCGCGCCGATCAGTGCCGCGACGGCCACGGCGCGCCGCGGCGGCTCCGCGCCGGGCAGCTGGGTCAGGACGTACGCCAGCAGCAGGAAGTCCGCGAGCACGGCGATCAGGAAGCCCGCCAGCTTCAGCAGGACGCTGCCCGCGCCGTCCTCGGGGATGCCGATGGCCTGCGCCACCCGGCCCACCGCCGCCGAGGCGAAGACCGAGCAGGCCAGCGAGACCAGCGCCACCCCGCCCAGGCCCAGCAGCAGCGCGCCGTCCCGGGCCTTGGCGAGGAAGAAATTGCCGTCCTCGTCGTCGTTCTCCCACACCGCCCGCAGGCAGTCCCGCAGCGACTGGACCCAGCTCACGCCGGTGAAGAGCAGCGCGGCACCGGCGATCACCCCGACCGTGCCCGCGTTGTCCACCAGCGAGCCGATGTCCAGCTGCCCGGCGATGCCGGGGACCTGGTCGGCGAGCCGGCCCTGGAACTCGCGCAGCTGCGCGTCGCTGAGCAGCGCGGCACCGATGGCCGCCGCCACCGTGAGCAGCGGAAAGAGCGCCACGAAGCTGGTGAAGGTGAGGGCCGCTGCCAGCCGGGTCCAGTGCACGCGGTCCATCCGCTGGTACGCCCGCCACAGGTGGGTGCGCATCAGCCACACCACCGCGGGTCCGATCAGCGGCAGCCTGGTCAGCCACTCCATGAGCCGCGGGTACCCCTTCCCGTGCCGTTGTCCCCCATCCGGCGGAACCCTAGCTTCCGGATCGCCGCGTACGGCGCAGACGCGCCAGGGCCGGGATTACCGGGAGGGCGCCGGCGGCCGGGTGAGGTCGGCCTGCCGCGGCACGCCGCCGACCGGCGCGCCGAAAGGGTACTCGCGCTCCAGCCGCCACACGCCGTCCGCGCCCTGCTGGTACAGCGCGAAGCCGCCGATCGTCCACGCGGCCTCGAAGTCCGCCAGCTCCCGCTGGGCCCGGTCCATCTCCTCCTCGGACGTGCCGTGCGCGACGGTGACGTGCGGGTGGTACGGGAACTGCAGCTCACGGGCGCACGGCCCGGACGCGGCGCGGATGCGCTCCTGCAGCGCCGTGCAGCCCGCCATGCCGTCGACGAGCTTGACGAAGACGACGGGCGAGAGCGGCCGGAAGGTGTCCGTGCCCTTCAGGCGCAGCGTGAAGGGCCGGAAGTCCGCCGCGACCTCGGCGAGGTACTTCTCGACCCGCGGCAGATCGGCGGGGTCGGCCTCGGTGGGCGGCAGGAGGGTGACATGAGTGGGGATGGCGTGCGCGGCCGGATCCCCGAAGCGCGCGCGCTGCTCCTGGAGGAAGCGGCCGTACGGCTCCGGGACCGCGATCGAAACGCCGAGCGTTACGGTCCCCACTGCGTTCTCCTCCCTGAAACGGATGGTGTCCCCGGATGCCAGTGTGCCGGGTGCGCCGCCTTTACGGCGAGCGGCGTCGGTCCTGCCGTCGGCGGGACCTTGGCCCCCTGTGCGGGGGCCGCGGCGCGTCCCGGCGTGCTGTCAGTGCTTGGCGGGCAGGAAGCCGATCCGGTCGTACGTGGTGGCCAGCGTCTCGGCGGCCACCGCGCGGGCCTTCTCGGCACCCTTGGCCAGGATCGAGTCCAGCGTCTCGGGGTCGTCGAGGTATTCCTTCGTACGGTCCCGGAAGGGTGTGACGAAGTCGACCATCACCTCGGCCAGGTCGGTCTTGAGCGCGCCGTACATCTTGCCCTCGTAGTCCTTCTCCAGCTGCGGGATGTCCGTGCCGGTGAGGGTGGAGAGGATGGTCAGGAGGTTGGACACGCCGGGCTTGGCCTCGCGGTCGAAGCGGATCACCGTGTCCGTGTCGGTCACCGCGCTCTTGATCTTCTTGGCCGTGGCCTTGGGCTCGTCGAGCAGGTCGATGATGCCCTTCGGCGAGGACGCCGACTTGCTCATCTTGATCAGCGGGTCCTGAAGATCCTGGATCTTCGCGGTCTCCTTCACGATGTACGGATTCGGAATCGTGAAGGTGTCACCGAAGCGCGTGTTGAAGCGGTCCGCGAGGTCGCGGGTCAGCTCCAGGTGCTGGCGCTGGTCCTCGCCGACCGGGACCTGGTTGGCCTGGTACAGCAGGATGTCCGCGACCATCAGCACGGGGTATGTGAAGAGGCCGACCGTCGTGCGGTCCTGGCCCTGCTTGGCCGACTTGTCCTTGAACTGGGTCATCCGGGACGCCTCGCCGAAGCCGGTGAGGCAGTTCAGCACCCAGCCGAGCTGCGCGTGCTCCGGCACGTGGCTCTGGACGAAGAGGGTGCAGCGCTCGGGGTCCAGACCGGCGGCGAGCAGCTGGGCGACCGCGACGCGGGTGTTCGCGCGCAGCTCCTTCGGGTCCTGAGGCACGGTGATCGCGTGCAGGTCCACGACCATGTAGAAGGCGTCGTGGGACTCCTGGAGCGCTACCCACTGGCGGACAGCGCCGAGGTAGTTGCCGAGGTGGAAGGAGCCGGCGGTGGGCTGGATACCGGAGAGCACACGCGGACGATCGAGAGCCATGCCACTCATTCTCTCAGGTCCCCGGCCCGTCCTGGCCGCCGGTGGGAATACCGGCAGGTACGGGGCGGACGACCGGCGGGTACAGGGTGGACGACGGCACGTACGCGGCGGGCGACCGGCTGGCGTCACGGAGCGCAGCGGCCACTGCCACGGAGAGTCCGGCCTGCTCCGTAAGACACCCCTAGCGGATCACGTGCGGCAGGAAGCGGGCGTACTCGTCCGTGACCAGCCCCGACGACTCGCGGATGCCCAGGCCCGCCGCCTCGTCCTCGACGACCCACGCGCCGAGCACGACACGGTTGCCGTCGAAGTCGGGCAGCGGGGCCAGTTCCTGGTAACAGACCGGCTCCTCCCGGACGGCGGTGTCCTCGGCGCCCGGTCCGTGGACGGTGACGCCCGCGCCCTCGCGGCCGAGCAGCGGCTTGGCGACGTACCCCGTCGTACCGGCCATGTCGCGCGGGCCGTCGAGGTAGGCGGGCAGCAGATTCGGGTGGCCGGGGAACAGCTCCCACAGGACGGCCAGCAGCGCCTTGTTGGAGAGGAGCATCTTCCAGGCCGGCTCGATCCAGAGGGTGGAGCCGGTTCCGCCGCCGTTGTCGAGGGTGTCCAGGACCTGCGGGCCGAAGCGGTCGGCGGCCAGCCACTCCCACGGGTAGAGCTTGAAGCAGGAGCGGATGAACTTCAGCCGCTGGTCGACGAAGCGGCCCGAGAGCGGGTCCCAGCCGATCTCCTCCATGGAGATCGCGACCGTTTCCAGGCCGGCCTGCTGGGCGGTCTCCTCCAGATAGGCGACGGTCATCAGGTCCTCGCCCAGCTCGTCACCGGCCGAGTGCGCGAAGTGCACGGGGGCGCCCGGCGGCAGCAGCTTCGCCTGCCGCCGCCATGCCTCCACCAGCCGTTCATGCAGCGAGTTCCACTGGTCGGCGCCGGGGAAGCGGTCCTCCATCCAGAACCACTGGGCACTGGCCGCCTCGACGAGGGAGGTGGGGGTGTCGGCGTTGTACTCCAGCATCTTCGCCGGCTGTCCACGCCCGTCGTAGCGCAGGTCGAACCGCCCGTACACGGAAGGGAGTTCGGCTCGGCGGTACCAGGACTCGGCGATCAGGGCGCACAGCCGCGGGTCGGTGATGCCGAGGTCGGCGAAGCGCCGGTGCTCGACGATGTGCGCGGCCGCGGCCAGGCACATGCCGTGCAGCTCCTCGACGACCTCTTCCAGGGCCTCGACCTCGGGGAGGTCGAACTCGTAGTACGCGCTCTCGTCCCAGTACGGACGCAGCGAGTCGTCCGGGAACCGGGTCAGGGGGTAGATCACCCCTTGCGCTTCGACCGTCTCCTGCCAGTCGGGGCGGGGGTCGATGAGGTGGCGTCGCATGGTCCTGGTCCGCTCGTCCGCTCGCCCGCTCAGCCGCCGAAGGAGCCGTGGTAACCGCCGCTGTGCGAGCCGCCGGAGCCCGAGCAGCCGAAACCGCCCCGGTCCACGGCCTGGCTCCGGCTGAACGTCCCGTAGTCGGCCCGCCGGCCGTCCACGTCGGCGTCGTAGTACCACTGCCCGTCGACCGGGCGGCCGGAGCCGTACCCGCCGCTCTTCATGCCGCCCGAGGATCCGCCCTTGCCGCCCGTGCTGCCGTGGCTCGTGCAGTTCTTGGAATCGACGATGCGGTATCCGTTGAGCGCGTCGTAACTGCTGCGGTCCACGCAGCGCTTGTCGGGCTCGGAACCGCAGGAGGTGAGGGCCGCGGCCAGCGCGCCCATCCCACCCAGGATCACCGTGCTCGACCGCAGCCTCCGCCGTGCCTTTTCCGCCATGGTGCGTCGTCCCCCGTAGAAGCGATTGTCGTGCTCCCGCCAGCCTAGATGATCGAGTCCGATGTACTCAGTGGCCGTAGTCCGCCCGGCCGGCCGACGAGAAGAACTCGGCGCGCGCGTCTTGACGGTTGTTCCCTACGCGCCAGTAGGCTCACGCCACCCCTCGAACGGCACCGGTGTCCTCCCCACGCGGCTGCGGCGAACCGTCCCCACGGAATGCCCCCGCGTGTCCCGCAGGAATCTCCCGTGACCCGGGAAATTGCGATTGCCCAGCGCTGTCCCCCTCCGCGCCTGATGCGCTCCTGAGCGCTTTCCGCACCCACTCCGGGAGACTCCCCGTGAAGAAATCCCTCGTGGCCATGGCTGTCGCCGCGACCGGCGCCCTCGTCGCCCTCCAGGCAGCCGGTCCCGCCGCGGCGTCGAGCGCCTCCGCCTTCGGCTCCTCCAGCAACCCGGTCCTCTTCGTGCACGGTTACAGCGGCAACGGCAGCAACTGGAACACCATGGCCGACCGCTTCAGAACCGACGGCTGGCCGTCCTCCTACCTGGACCAGTGGTCGTACGACTCTCGGCAGTCGAACGCCACCACCGCCCAGCAACTCGCCACTGAAGTCGATCATTTGCTCGCCGCCACCGGTGCCGCCAAGGTCGACATCGTCAGCCACTCCATGGGAGGGCTTGCCTCGCGCTACTACCTGAAGAACCTCGGCGGGGCATCCAAGACCGACGCCTGGGTGTCACTGGGCGGTCCGAACCACGGGACCGACAGCGCCAACAGCTGCTTCGACACTTCCTGTACCGAGATGCGCATCGGCTCCGGCTTCCTGAACACCCTCAACTCGGGCGACGAAACCCCCGGGTCGCCCCGGTACGCGACCTGGTGGTCACCGTGCGACACGGTGATCAATCCGGACAGTTCCGTGGCGCTGTCCGGAGCGTCCAACACCGAGACCGCCTGCCTCGGCCACACCGAGCTGCTCAGCGACGCGACGGTGTACGCCCAGACCCGGGACATGATCAACAACTGATCCCCATCCCGGCCTCGGTCCGCGACGGCCTCCAGGCTCACCGCCCGCCGGCCACCCGCAGGACCGTGCCCGTGGTGTACGAGGCGTCCGGGGAGAGCAGCCAGGTGATGGCGGCGGCGATCTCGTCGGGGGCGCCGGCGCGGCCGAGGGGGATGCCGGGGGCCGCCTGGGCGGCGCGGTCGGGGGCGCCCATGGCGGCGTGCATGTCGGTGTCGGTGATGCCGGGGGCCACGGCGTTGACGCGGATGCCGTCGGGGCCGAGTTCCTTGGCGAGCCCGACGGTCAGCGCGTCGAGGGCCGCCTTCGAGGCGGCGTAGTGGACGTAGTCGCCGGGGCTGCCGAGGGTGGCGGCGGCCGAGGAGACGTTGACGATGGCGCCGGTCCGGCGCGGGGCCATGACCTGGGCGGCGCGGCGGCAGCAGAGCAGCGCGCCGAGGACGTTGACGTCCAGGACGCGGCGGAGCACGGCGGTGTCGGCGTCGGCGAGCCTGCCGAGCGGTCCGGTCACGCCCGCGTTGTTCACCAGCCCGGTGACCGGGCCGAGCCGCTCGGCCGCCGCGTCGAACAGCCGGTCCACGTCGGCCTCTTCGGCGGTGTCGGTCCGCACGACGACGCAGCGGGCCCCGGCGGCGCGTACCCCCTCGGCGGTACGCTCGGCGGCCCCGGCGTCCTGTACGTAGGACAGCGCCAGGTCGTGGCCCGCGGCGGCCAGCCGAATGCAGGTGGCGGCACCGATGCCGCGGCTGCCGCCGGTGACGAGGGTGACGGGGCGCACGGTCATGGTGAACTCCTCGGCGGGCGGCGGGCGATCGCCCCGACAGGGCGAATTCCCCGGCGAAGGCCGGGAAGGACCCTACCCAGCGGCCAGGAGCGTCGTACGGTCGGGCCCATGACGACGAACACGACGACGGGCGGGGGCGCCGGCGCGTCCGGCCCCCGCCTGAACTGGGCGGAGCTCGCCCCCGATGTCTTCCAGGCCATGGTCCGCCTGGAGACGGCCGCCAGGAAGGGCCTCGACCCCACGCTGGTCGAGCTGGTCAAGATCCGCGCCTCGCAGCTCAACCACTGCGCGTACTGCATCGACATGCACATCACGGACGCCCGCAAGGCAGGCGAGACCGAGCAGCGGATCTACTTCCTGAGCGCCTGGGAGGAGGCCGCCGGCGCGTACACGGAGAAGGAGCGGGCGGCGCTCGCGCTCACCGAGGCCGTCACCGTGCTCACCGACGGATACGTGCCGGACGAGGTGTACGAGCGGGCCGCCGCGCACTTCGAGGAGGCCGAACTGGCCCGGCTGCTCGCCCTGATCACCACCATCAACGCCTGGAACCGCTTCGGCGTGACCTGCCGGCTGACCCCCGAGTCCCTCGCGTGAGCGCCGCGGCGCTGCGCGCCCTGCACCTGCGCCGGGCGCCGGAGAACCCGCTCGTACTGCCCGGCCCGTGGGACGCGGCGAGCGCGCGGGTCTTCGCTGAGGCCGGGTTCGAGGCGCTGGCCACGCCGAGCGCGGGGATCGGCGAGTCGCTGGGGTACGGGGACGGGCACACCCCGCCGGACGAGATGTTCGCGGCGATCGCCCGGATCACCCGGGCCGTCGACGTGCCGGTCACCGCAGACGTGGAGGCCGGGTACGGCCTGCCCGCCAAGGAGCTGGTCGAACGGCTGCTGGACGCGGGCGCGGTGGGCTGCAATCTGGAGGACTCGGACGCGGCGACCGGCACCCTGCGCGATCCCGAGCGGCAGGCCGAGTGGCTGGCCGAGGTGCGGTCCGCCGCCGGGGACGCGCTGGTGATCAACGCCCGTATCGACACCTTCCTGCGCGGGGAGACCGGGGCCGCACCGGCCGTGGCGCGCGGTCTGCGGTACGTCGCCGCGGGCGCCGACTGCGTGTACCCGATCCTCGCCCCGCCGGAGCTGCTGGCCGAGCTGGCCGACGCCATCGGCGCACCGGTCAACGCCCTCGCGGTGCCGAACGGCCCGTCCCCCCGCGCCCTGGGCGCCGCCGGCGCCTCCCGCGTCACCTTCGGCGGCGGACTCCAGCACCGGGCCATGGAGACACTGCGCGCGGTGGCGACGGAGCTGCGGTCGGGCAGCTGAACGCAAGGCGCGGCCGCCTCCGTACGAGTCCGTACGGAGGCGGCCGCGTCTCGTGCCTACCGCGCCCCGCGGCCCGTCACTGTCCCGCGTACTTCTTGCTGATCGCGTCGAAGACGCCCTTCGCTTCCGCGCCGAGGTGCGGGCCGGCCAGCCAGGTGTGGTCCAGGGAGCCGATGGAGCTGTTGGAGACCAGGGAGAGTTCGCCGTTGTGGTCGGTGAGCCAGCCGCCGCCGGAGGTGCCGCCCGTCATGGTGCAGCCGATCCAGTGCATGGCGGGGGTGCCCTGGGCCATCGTCAGCCGCACCGGGCGGTCGAGGCAGTTCATCATCTTCGCGCCGTCGTACGGGGGCGCCGCCGGGTAGCCGATGGCCTTCGTGGAGCCGAGGCCGGTCACGCCGCTGCCCGAGGGGGCGCCGAACCAGACCGGTACGGAGGCGCCGACGGTCTCCTCCAGGGACTTGCCGCCGCCGTCCTCCGGCTTCACGTGCAGCACGGCGAAGTCGTAGGCGGACGCGGCGTTGCCGCTGTGGCCGCCACCGTCGATCCACTGCGAGGAGGTCTGCGACCAGTCCGCCCACCAGGTGCCGTACGGGGTGACGTTCTGCTGCGAGGAGGCGGAGACCTGCTTCGCGGGCAGCCCGTTGTCGTTGTACGAGGGCACGAAGACGATGTTGCGCATCCAGCCGCCGTCCCTGCCGGAGTGCACGCAGTGGCCCGCGGTCCACACCAGGTTGGACTTCCCCGGGTTGGCCGGGTCGGCGACGACGGTGCCGGAGCAGACCATCGGGCCGTCGGGGCTGTCGAAGAAGATCTTCCCGATGGGCGCCATGTGCTGGTGGTACGGGCGCTCGACCTGCTGCGCGGTCACCGGGCGCGGCTCGGGGTCGGTGGAGCTCGGACCGCTGCCCGTGCCGGTGCTCTGCGAGGTCACCGCGGGGGCGTCCGCGGCCTTCGCCATCCGGGACGGCTTCCACAGGTCCTTGATGACCGGGTTGGCGAACTCGGACGCCTTGCGGGCCCAGGTGTCCTTGTCCCAGTCCTTCCAGCCGCCCTGTTCCCACTTCTTCAGCGAGTCCAGGCTGTGGGGCAGGCCGTTGGGGAGCTTGGGCCCCCCGGACGTGCCGCCGTTCTCCGCCGCGCTGTCCTGGCCCGCGGCCTTGGTGTCCTCGGGCCCGCAGGCGGTGGCGGTGACGAGCAGCGCGGCGACCGCCACGGCGGCTGCTGCGGTACGGCGTATGGATGGCATGGAGTTGTGCTCCCCCTGGTAACCACTGTTTTGTCATGCCCCCATTCAGGGGCGGGCCCCTACTATGCCGCCAAGGAGTGGTTGACGCGCGAGTAGGGGACTGTGATGCACGTCTTACTGGAGACGGAACGGCTGCGTTTGCGCGCTTTCACCGGGGCGGACCTGGACAATCTGCGTGAGCTGCACGCAGATCCCGAAGTCATGCGATTTCTGGACAGCGGTCAGCCGGCGCCCGAGGTGCTCGTCGCGCAGTATGCGCGCCCCGCTCCTTTCGGATACTGGGTCGCCGAGGAACGGACCACCGCGGCATTTCTCGGCTGGTTCGAATTCCGGCCCGTGCGGGACGGCCGTACGGACGAGGTCGAGCTGGGATACCGGCTCCGGCGCGCCGCCTGGGGGCGGGGTTACGCGACGGAGGGCTCCCGGGCGCTGCTCCGCAAGGGCTTCGCGGAGCTGGGCGTCGAGCGCGTGACGGCCACAACGATGGCGGTGAACACCGGGTCCCGGCGGGTGATGGAGAAATGCGGGCTGCGGTATGTCCGTACGTTCCACGAGGAATGGGCCGACCCGCTGCCGGGTGCCGAACACGGTGATGTCGAATACGCGCTGACCGCCGCGGAATGGCGACGGCCGGGCACCCCATGAGGGACGCCCGGCCGCTTACCGCGCACTCGCTCACCGCATACTCGCGGCAGCGCCGCTTCTCAACGGGTCACTTCCGCGGAATCCACTTCTTCCAGATGTCCGGGTTCTTCTTCACCCAGCTCGCGGCCGCTTCGTCCGCGGGCATGTGCTTGTCGGCGATGAGCTCCGAGACGTAATTCTGGTCGTCCACCGTCCACTTGAAGTTCTTCAGGAACTTCGCGGCCGAGCTGTTGCCCTTGGCGAAGTCCGCGTTGAAGAACTTCTTCAGCGGAGTCTTCGGATAGGCACAGTCGATCGTGGTCGGATCCTTCGTGCCCTTGTCCGCGCAGTCCTTCGTGTACTTCGGAAGCTTGACTTCCTTCAGCGGCAGCTGGTTGAAGAGCCAGTGCGGCTCGTACCAGTACGTCAGGAAGGGCTTCTTCTCCTTGGCGAACTGCTGCATCTGCGTGATCTGGGCCGCCTCGGACCCGGCGAAGACCACCTCGTAATCCAGCTTGAGGTTCTTCACCAGGGCCTTGTCATTGGTGACATAGGACGGCGAGCCGTCCATCAGCTGGCCCTTGTCGCCGCTCTCGGCGGTCTTCAGCTGCTTGGCGTACTTGTTGAGGTTCTTCCAGTTCAGTACGTCCGGGTGCTTGTCCGCCCAGTACTTGGGGACCCACCAGCCGATGTGTCCTTCGACGCCCAGATCGCCGCCGCGGGCGACGGTCTTCTTGTCGTCGATGTACAGCTTCTCCTGGTCGGGGTGGCCCCAGTCCTCCATGATGGCGTCGACGCGGCCCTGGCTGAGCGCGTCCCAGGCCGGGGTCTCGTCCACCTGCACGGTGTCGACCCGGTAGCCCAGCTCGTGCTCCAGCAGGTACTTGGCGACCGCCACATTGGACTGCGCGCCCACCCACGTCTGCACCGACAGCGTGACCGTCTTGGTGCCGGCCGCCGCCGCGAACGGGGAGGTCTGCTTGGTCATGTCGGCCTTGCCGCAGCCGCTGAGGGACAGCAGCAGCGCCCCGGCCAGCGCGGTCGCGCCGGCGGCCTTCGTGAGCGTCCGCGGACGCATGGTGCCCGTACGGAACATGGCTCAGGCTCCCTTCTGCGCGCGGCGTTCGGTCGGCTGGGTGACCCGGTCGACCATCAGGCCCAGGCCGACGATCGCGATACCGGCGATCATGCCGAGGCCCAGGTCGCCCTTGGCCAGACCGGCGACCACGTCGTAACCGAGCGCGCCACCGCCCACCAGGCCGCCGATGATGACGACGGCGAGGACGAGCACGACGCCCTGGTTGACCGCCAGGAGCAGCGCGGGGCGGGCCAGCGGGAGCTGGACCTGGCGCAGCTGCTGCCAGCGGGTGGCGCCGAGCGAGCGCGCGGACTCCATGGCGGCCGGGCTGACCTGGCGCAGGCCCTGGGTGGTGATGCGGATGACGGCGGGCAGCGCGTAGACGACGGCCGCCGCGGAGGCCGGGGCGCGGCCCACGCCGAACAGCGCGACCACCGGGATCAGATACACGAACTGCGGCATGGTCTGGCAGACGTCCAGGACCGGGCGCAGGATCGCCTCCATACGGGCGCTGCCGGCGGCCAGTACACCCACGCCGACACCGACGACGAGCGTGACGACCAGGGCGGCCAGCACCTGCGAGAGGGTGTTCATGGACGGCACCCAGACGCCCAGGACGCCGATGACTGCCAGGGCGAGCGTCGCGGTCAGCGCCGTACGCCAGGTACCGATCAGCCAGGCCAGCGCGGCGACGATCAGCAGCGCGCCCCACCAGGGCAGCGCCGTGAGGCCGTCGCGCAGCGGGTTGAGCACCCAGGAGGTGAAGGCCGCGGCCCAGTCGGCGGTGCCGCCGATGACGGGGATGCCGGAGTAGAGGTGGTCGACCATCCACTCCTTGAAGTTGTTCACCGGCGGGGCGATGTCGACCACCGAGGCGGTCGGCCAGACCAGCGAGCCGGTGACCCGGCCCACGACGGCCGCGAGCGCGGTGACGACGGCGACGGCGGGCCAGACGAACCGGCCGCGCAGCCAGGCGGGGCCGCTGCCCTGATCGGCGCCGAGCCGCTCGCCGGCCTTCGCGGTGGTGCGGTCCATGACGACGGCCAGCAGGACGATCGGGATGGAGGCGGCGAGCGCGGCACCGACGTCGACGGAGGCCAGCGCCTGGTACACGCGGTCACCGAGACCGGCCGCGCCGATCATCGAGGCGATCACGACCATGGACAGCGCCATCATGATCGTCTGGTTGATGCCGAGCAGCAGTTCCTTGCGGGCCAGCGGCAGCCGGGCGGTCAGCAGCCGCTGCCGGCCGGTCGCGCCGAGCGAGGCGACGGCCTCCAGCACACCGGCGTCGGCGCCGCGCAGGCCGAGGGCGGTGAGCCGGGCCATCGGCGGGGCCGCGTAGATCACGGTGGCGAGCAGCGCCGCGGGGACGCCCATGCCGAAGACCATGACGAACGGCAGCAGATACGCGAACGCGGGCAGCACCTGCATGGTGTCCAGGACCGGCCGCAGGATGCGGAACATCCGGTCCGAGAGGCCGCCGATGAGGCCGAGCAGCGCGCCCACGGCGATCGAGGCGAGCACCGAGACGGCCATCAGCGCGATGGTCTGCATGGTCGGCACCCACATCCCGAGGACGCCACTGACCAGCAGGGAGATCAGCGCGGTCGCGGCGATGCGCAGGCCGGCGACGCGCCAGGCGACGAGGGTGACGAGGGCGGTCACGCCGGTCCAGCCCAGGGTGAGCAGGAGGAGGTAGACAGCGCGTACGGAGATGACCGCGGCGTTGCTGAGGTGGCCGAGGAAGTAGACGAAGAGCCAGTGAGAATCGCGGTTGTCCACGATCCAGGTGCTGGCGTCGCCGAACGGACCGGTGAGGTCGACGGTCAGCGCGTGCGGCCAGACGCCGCTCGCCCACTTGGCGTTGACGAGGGGGGCGAGGACGGCCGCGGCGACGGCGAGGATCAGCAGCTTGCCGAGGGCGCCGTGGCGCAGGGAGGCGGTGAGGCGGGCCGCGCGCGGCGAGGCGGCGGCCGGTGCGGTGGTCGCGGGGCTGGTCGTGGCGGCACTCACACGCGCCCCCGCTTCGCGGTACCGGTGGGCACGTTCAGCGCGGCGGCGCGCTGCGCTTCGTGCCAGTACCGGCGGGCCACTGCACGCAGCCCTCGCAGGGTCAGCGGCCGGGCGGCCGCGGGGCGGGCTCTGAGGTTCAGCGTCACGGGGACCGTGGGGACGGTACGGGGGTGCATCAGGCGACCGCCTTCCCGTGGTCGGCGACGCCCTTGTCGGGCGCGTCCTCGTCGAGCCGGGCCACGACGTTGAGCAGGCACTCGTGGTCCACGATGCCCAGGCAGCGGCCGTCCTCGACGACGCGCGCCGCGCCGCCGGAGCGGACCACGGCCTCGATGGCGTCGGAGATCAGCGTGTCGGGGGCGAGCGCGGCGCCGTCCTCGGCCTCGCCGGACTCGGCGGGCCGCATGGCGCGGCGCACGGTCAGCACCTGCTCGCGGGGCACGTCGCGGACGAAGTCGCGTACGTACTCGTCGGCCGGCGAGCCGACGATCTCCTCGGGGGTGCCGAGCTGGACGATCTTCCCGTCCCGCATCAGGGCGATGCGGTCGCCGAGCAGCAGGGCCTCGGCGAGGTCGTGGGTGATGAAGACCATCGTGCGGCCCTCCTCCTTGTGCAGGCGGATGACCTCCTCCTGCATGTCGCGCCGGATGAGCGGGTCCAGCGCGCTGAAGGGCTCGTCGAAGAGCAGGATCTCGGGGTCGACGGTGAGCGCGCGGGCCAGGCCGACGCGCTGCTGCTGACCGCCGGAGAGCTGGCCGGGCTTGCGCTGCTCCAGGCCGTCGAGGCCGACCTTCTCGATCGTCTCCATGGCCTTGGCGCGGCGTTCGGCCTTGCCGACGCCCTGGATCTCCAGGCCGTACGCGACGTTGTCCAGCACCGAGCGGTGCGGGAGCAGGCCGAAGTGCTGGAAGACCATGGCGGCGCGGTGCCGGCGCAGCTCGCGCAGCGCGGACCGGTCCATGCCGCGCACGTCCTCGCCGTCCATCTCCAGGTCGCCGCTGGTCGGCTCGATGAGCCGGGTCAGGCAGCGGACCAGGGTGGACTTGCCGGACCCGGAGAGGCCCATGACGACGAAGACCTCGCCCTTCCTGACGTCGAAGGAGACGTCACGGACGGCGGCGGTGCAGCCGGTCTGCTCGCGCAGCTCCTGCGCGGAGAGCTCGGTGAGGGAGGCGTCCTCCGGCACCTTCTCGGCCTTGGGCCCGAAGACCTTCCACAGGTGACGGACCGCGAAGACCGCGTCCTGCTCCGCCTGCGAACCGGTGGGCGTGGTGGGGGACTTCTCGGTGCCGGATGCGTCGACGACGGTGCTGGCCATCACGCATCACCTCCCTGGGTCGGGGTCTCGGTGAGGATTTCGGCGCACTTCTCCCCCACCATCAGCACGCCGATCATCGGGTTCACGGCGGGCATCGTCGGGAAGACGGACGCGTCCGCGATACGGATACCGTTCAGACCGCGGATCTTCAACTGCGGGTCGACGACAGCCAGTTCGTCGTCGATGGCACCCATCTTGCAGGTACCGGCCGGGTGGTACACGGTGTGTGCGGCCTTGCGGACCAGTTCGCTGATCTCCGCGTCGTCGGTGACGTCGGGGCCGGGGAAGACCTCGCGCTTGAGCCACTTGGCGAACGGCTCGGCCTGCGCGACCTTCCGCGCCAGCTTGATGCCGTCGACGAGGGTCTGCCCGTCGTAGTCGCCCTCGTCCTCGAAGTACTTGAAGTCCAGCGCGGGCTTGACCTCGGGGTCGGCGGAGGTCAGGTAAAGACGGCCGCGCGCGCGGGACTTGGGGATGTTCGGGGTCATCGACACGCCGTGCTCGGGGCGTTCGTAGCCCATCCGCTCGGGGTTGTCGGTGAAGGGGATCTGGTAGAAGTGGAACATCAGGTCCGGGCCCTTGTGGTCCGGGTCCCGCTTCACGAACAGGCCCGCGTCGGAGTCCATCGCGGAGTTGCCGGGGAGCGGACCATTGGTCTCCCAGACGATGACCGACTCGGGGTGGTCGATCAGGTTCTCGCCGACGCCCGGCAGGTCGAGCACGCACTCGATGCCCAGCGCCTCCAGGTCCTTCTTCGGACCGATGCCGGAGTGCAGCAGCAGCCGCGGGGTGTCCACCGCGCCGGCGCAGACCAGCACCTCGCGCCCGGCCTCCAGGTAGATCTCCTCGCCGTCCTTGGTACGGACGTGCACGCCGCGCGCCGTCGTACCGTCCAGCTCCAGCTTGTACGCCCAGGTCTCCAGCAGCAGCGTCAGGTTCGGCCGGTCACCGGCCTCCATGTGCGGGTGCAGGTAGGCGACCGAAGCGGACGACCGCTTGTTGTTCTCCGGGTGGTAGGAGAGATCGAAGAACCCGACACCCTCCTCGAACGGCTGATCGTTGAAGCCCACGACCTCGGGAACATCCAGGGCGTCCTTGACGGCCTCGATCCAGTCCGTCGCGATCTGGTTCTGGTCCTTCTTCGCCACCCGCACGATGTTGTTGCGGAGCTTGCCGAAGTACGGGTCCATCGCCTTGGCGTTCCAGCCGGCGGCGCCCGCCTCCTCCCACTCGTCCCAGTCGGACGGCAGCGGCTTGAAGGAGATCAGGGTGTTGTGCGACGAGCAGCCGCCGAGGACCTTGGCGCGGCTGTGCAGGATGTGCGAGTTGCCGCGCGGCTGCTCGGTGGTCGTGTACTCGTAGTCCAGCTCGCCGCCGAGCAGGCCGAGCCACTTGCGCAGCGTCAGCACGTCCTCGCGGTCGATGTCGGAGGGGCCGCCCTCGATGACGGCGACGGTGACGTCGGGGTCCTCGGTCAGGCGGGAGGCGATCACCGATCCTGCGGTGCCACCGCCGACGATCACATAGTCCGCGGACATCTTCTTCGCTGCTGCGGGAGACATGGGTAGCTCCTTGTGTTTTCCAAAGTTCGAGCGGCTGCGCAGTGCTTGGGAGCGGGTGCGCTCGGCGGGGCTGCGGATCCGCTGGGCCGCTTCGTCGCGGCCGGGGAAGTACGGGGGGCGGGCCGGGCCTTCGGGAGATGGGGTGGCCGGGCCCGCTTCGGAGGGGCGGACAGCGGGTGGCCGGGCGGGCTGCGGGGTGCCGCCGCCCGCCCGGTCACCGCGGACTCGTCAGCCCGCGAACCAGCGCACCGGCTCCGGGCGCAGGTTCTCGTAGATGTGCTTGCTCTCGCGGTACTCGTCCAGGCCGGCCGGGCCCAGCTCGCGGCCGACGCCGGACTTGCCCATGCCGCCCCACTCCGCCTGCGGGAGGTAGGGGTGGTAGTCGTTGATCCAGACGGTGCCGTGGCGCAGCCGCGCCGCGACGCGGCGGGCGCGCGCGGTGTCGCCGGACCACACCGCACCGGCCAGGCCGTACTCAGTGTCGTTGGCGAGCTCGACGGCCTCGTCCTCGGTGGTGAAGGTCTCCACCGTCAGGATCGGCCCGAAGGTCTCCTCGCGGACGACCTTCATGCCGCGGTGGCAGTTGTCCAGGACGGTCGGCAGGTAGAAGTAGCCGCCCTCGGGGCGGACATCGGACGGCTTGGGGCGGGAACCGCCGCAGCGCAGCCGTGCGCCCTCCTCCATCGCGGACTCGACGTACGCCTCGACCTTGTCCAGCTGCTGCTGGGAGACGAGCGGGCCGCACTCGACGCCCTCTTCGGTGCCCCGGCCGAGCTTGATGCGCTCGGCGCGGCGGGCCAGCTCGGCGACGAAGCGGTCCTTGACCGAGGCCTGGACGATCAGCCGGGCACCGGCCGAGCAGACCTGGCCGCTGTGGATGAAGGCGGCGTTCAGCGCCTGGTCGACGGCGGTGTCGAACTCCTCGTCCGTGGAGCAGGCGTCCGCGAAGACCACGTTGGGGTTCTTGCCGCCCAGCTCCAGCGCGACCTTCTTGGCGCCGGAGATCGCGGCCGCGCCCGCCTTCGTACCGCTGACCAGCCCACCGGTGAACGAGAACAGGTCCACGTCCGGGTGCTCGGCGAGCCGCTGCCCCACGGGCACGCCCGCGCCCGTGACGATGTTCGCGACACCGGCCGGCAGCCCGGCCTCCACCAGCAGCTTCACCAGATGCACGGTGGACATCGGCGTGACCTCGCTGGGCTTGATCACGAAGGTGTTGCCGGCCGCCAGCGCGGGGGCGACCTTCCAGCTGGCCTGCAGCAGCGGGTAGTTCCAGGGCGTGATCATCGCGCACACGCCCACCGGCTCGTACACGACGACGCTGTGCACGTCCTCGCTGCCCGCGTCCACGACCCGCCCGCCGCTCTCGTTCATCACGAGGTCGGCGAAGTACCGGAAGGCGTTGGTGACGTCGTCGACGTCGACCCGGCCCTCTTCCAGGGTCTTGCCGGTGTCCCGGCTCTCGATCAGCGCGATCTCCTCGCGGTCCCGCTGCAGGAGATCCGCGACGCGGCGCAGCAGCGCGGCCCGCTCGGCGGCAGCCGTGCGCGGCCACTCACCGGCCCCGCCGCCGAATGCCCGGGACGCGGCGGCGACCGCCGCGTCCACGTCCTCGACGCCGCCTTCCGACACGACTGCCAGTACCGTCGCATCGGCGGGGTCGAGGACCTCCCGCGTGGCGTCGGATGCGGCGCCACGCCACACCCCGTCTACGTGAATGGTCTCGATTGCCGACACGTCCGCTCAGCCCTTCACTTCCACTTGCCGTTTGTGCCCGCTGGTCACGCCAGCAACATCGACCCCTCCCCCCTTATGTGTTCCTCATGCGCAGAGGTTCACGAAAAGTGATGGGGGTCACCTGCCCAAGGGCTTAATATCCCCCTTTGCGGTATTTACAGGAGGCCGCGATTCCTCTGGGTGATCAGCGTTCGGCACCCGATCCAGCTGCGATGTCACGGCTTGGCCAGGCGCGGACACAGACCGGCATGCGTCTCCGCCGCATGGGCGACATCGAGAAGCAGGCGCTCGGATCCGTGTGCCGCCACGACTTGCAGGCCTACCGGACAGCCATCCGTACCGAAGCCCGCCGGGATGCTCACCGCTGGGTGCCCACTGAGGTTGAACGCCCAGGTCAGTGCCGTGCTGTAGCGATCACCCGGCCCATCATGACCATGCGGCTGATTCGGGGTGACCGGAGTCAGCAGGAGCTGGGCCCGTGCGAAGACCGCCGAGAGACGAAGGTCGTTGTCGGCCCGGACCGCCGCCGCGGCGGCCGGGGCCTCGCCAGGTGCGCGCAGGGAGAGCCAGGCACGCCCCGGGTCGACAAGATCCACCGTGCCGTCCTCGGCCAGCCGTACGACTCCTGCCTCGGCCAGCCGCCCTGCCGCGCGGTGGGCGATCGCGGCCGGCTCCGGGTCCGGCTCGGCAAAGCCCAGGTCGGCGGACCATACGGCGGTGGCGGGAAACTCCGTACCGGCTGCGCCGTGCTCGTCTCCACGCACACAGCGCCAGTACGCCATGGCGTCCAAAGCGGACCGTGTGAGCACTCCGGGAGCGGCGAGCCCCGTGCGGTCCGGTGAGGGGAGCAGGCCGTTGGTGATCTTCAAGCCGAACACCCCGCACCAGGCGGCCGGGATACGCACCGAACCCGCGCCGTCGCTGCCTGTTGCCAGCGGCACCAGCCCGGCCGCCACCGCGGCGGCGGAGCCGGCCGAGGAGCCGCCGGGGGTCCGGTCCGAGCGCCAGGGATTGCGGGTGCGTCCGGCCTGCCCCATCCCCCAGGTCTGCCAGGGGGTACCGGGCCCTGGCACGGACGTCGCCCCGAGCGGCACGCAGCCCGCCGCCGTCAAGGCCCGCGCGGCGACGGACCGCACACCTCGGACGCCTTTGACGCCCAGGGGCACCCCCGCGAACGGCAGTCGTGTTCCCGCGGCCACCAGACGGTCGACCTCGCGCGCCCGGATGAGCGCCTCGCCCCGCCATACCTCGGTGAACGCATGGAGATCCGGATCGACGTGCTCGATCCGTGCCAGCGCGGCGGAAACGACCTCGCGGGCGCTGAGGTCTCCCGCCTGCACGGCCGCGGCGACCTGACCGGCGGTGAGCGATCCGTACGCTTCCGGGTGCATCAGCGGCCATGCCCGCCGGAAGGCCCCGACGGCGGGCGGGGAATGTGCGGGCGCGCCGGCGCGGCTTGCGGACGCGCCGCCGACTGCCCGGCCGCCGGTGCGGCCTGCGGCCCCTGCATGGACCGGCTCCTGAGCCTGGCGGCCTGGGCCACCGGGGCCTTGGGCCCCTGCGCCGCGCCGGCGCTGTTCGTGGCCTGTGCCTGGGCGGACTGTTCGCGGTTCAGGTACGGCTTCGCCGCCACCTGCCACGGTGTGACGTGGGGATCCACCTCCTTGCGCACCACCCGTTCCATGAGCGTGGCCATCTCCACCGGTCCGATACCTCCGGGCACCGGCGTGAGGTGTTGCGGGATGTCGTAGGCCTCGCGGCGCACGTCACCGCGCACGCTGCCGTCCGGCTGCGGCACGAACCCCGAGTCGACCACCAGCCGGTGATGCGGCCGCAGGTGTTCCGGCCCGAGGATGCCCGGGTTGCCGGTGACCGAGACGACGATGTCGGCGTCCCGGACCCGGGTCAGGTCGTCCCCCGCGTCGAGCTCGATGGGACGGTGGCCGTTCTCCTTCAGCTGAGTCACCACGCCCTGGCCCACGAACCCCTTGGCGCCCACGACCGCGATGGTCGGGTTGTCCTGCGCGAAGGGCTCGACCACCCGGCAGATGCCTTCAGCCGTGGCACAGGCCCGGTAAGGGGACCGGTCCTTCAGGAGGGCATCGATGTCCTTCTGCGGGTCCATCCGCTGCACCAGCGGCATCAGGTGGGCCGGCGGGGGGAACTGCACAATGATCGCGCGGGTGTCGGCATCCCGGTTGCACTGCTCCAGAACGCCGGCGAACCGGGCACGGTCGGTATCCGGAGGCAGGACTATGTGGTCCGCTCGGAAGCCCAGATGCTCGAAGCTCTTCACCTTCTGCTCCGCGGACACCCTGGAGGCCTGAAGCCGCGCCTGCCATTCGGGCGGATCGGTCGCGGCAGGCTCGAAACGGATGATCGCCACCCGCTTGCCGGTGGGCTCCACGACATCCTTGTAGTGCTGGTACAGAGAACGGGCCTGCCCCAGCACCTCCCTGCCCGATACGTGTTCGGTCATCTGCAGCCGTCAGCCCTGGTGGCCCAGAGCGGTCAGCACCTGCGCGACCGGATCCAGGTGCCACCCCTTGAGCAGCGTGTCCACCTCCTGTACGGACAGCGGCTTGTCACCCCGCAAGTCGTCCTGGTGCCCGCTGTCGGCATCGCCGGTGACGTTGATGCGGTGGAAAGTCTCCGGACCGGTGGGATCGTTGTATGAGAACTGCCCGAAGTGGGCGATCCAGACGACATTCCCCAGGTCCTGCGCCAGCTGATCCTGCAGCGCGGGCACCACGGCGTCGGCCACGCTGCCGAAGTCGTCGGTGACGCCTCGGTCGGTGGGGTTGCTCGCCAGTTCGGACACGACGACGACCGTCTGCCGGGCCGCCGGGTCGTGGGCCGCGCGGACCAGGGAGTGAGCGGCTCCGGCCCGGCGATGCCGCCAGTGGACGATGCCTGTGAAGCGATGGACGGACGCGTGATTCATGGGTACTCCTGCAGAGATGTGCTTCAGCGGTTCTTGAGTACTGAGACGAGCAGCCCCGCACCGTTGTTCCGGGTGACGAAGAGGCCCGAGTCCCGCAGGGGCTGCAGGGGGAGCTCCGTACCGATGGGCAGGGCCTTGACCGTTCCGTCAGAGCTCCGCACCTCGGCGACGGTGCCTTCCGTGTCGGCGGACGGGACGGCGCCGTAGGCGGTGCCGTCGTCGCGGATCGCGCGGATCAGGACGCCCTTGCGGTTCTCGTCGCCCGCGAGGCAGGTGCCCTTGCGGTCGCGGGTGTCGAAGAGGACGGTCCCGTACGCCACGTACCGGCCGTCGGGCGATGCCACGGGCTCGGGCTCGTCCGAGCTGTCCAGCGAAGTGAGATCGGGCCCGCCGCACGCGGTACTCGCCTGGATCCGGCCGGTCTTCGCGTCGTGCACGGACCAGATCCGGTCGTCCTCCGCGTCCTCCCCCTCGGGGGCCCATTCGGCGACGAGACGGGTACCGATCGTGCCGACGACCTCGCCGTTGCGGTTGCCGCTCGCGCGGAGGGGGCCGGTGGCGGCACCGTCCGGGGTCACGTCCTGGCTGCTCCACTGCCCCGGCACCTCGAAGCCGCCGTCCAGTTCGCTGGTAGCGACCGGGCCGTCGGCCGTGATCGCCGCGACCTGAGCCGTACACCCCTCGACGTCGCAATCGACGCCCAGCTTGCTGCCGTTGCCGTAACTCGTGACCTTGCCGCTCTCCATGTCCACCGAGGCGCCGAACGTCGCGTAGCCGTGCCACGTGACGACGAGTCCCGCACCGCCGTCCCGGACGTGGAGGTCCTCGGGCTGGGCGCTGACGATGGGGTCGCTGTCGTCATCGTTCTTGAGGGGCACGGAGACACGGTGCGTCGGGGCGACGCTCTTGCCGGCAGCGTCGAGGGGAAAGATCTCCAGCTCGACGACTTCCCTGCCGTTGTTCAGTTCGTCCCTGCCCCGGACGCCATGAGCCCAGGCGACCACGTAGTCGTGGCCGTCCTGATGCACCGTCGTCAGGCCGGGAAGCTCCGCGTCGCCGCTCTGGTACTGGCTCGAGTCGGCCACTTCCGACAGCGGAGTCGGCGGGCTCCACGGCTTGCCGGTCCACTCGACGGCACCGGACGAGGCGTTCCGCACCTGGACCGCGTAGCCGGTCTCGTCGACCGCGGTCAGATAGGCGACCCTGTTGGCCGGTCCCGACGCGGCCACCGGTACGGAGGTCGGCTCCTCCGGGAGCCAGGTGAGCTTCTGCTGCCACCCCTCGCGGCCTTGGTAACCGGAGGGCGCGGTGATCTCCGTGAGCGGTTCGGCCGTCGCGCCGCCGCGCTCGTTCTTGCCGTTCTTCCCGGAATCCTTGGGAGTGGCGGTACTCCCGTCGCCGCACCCGGCCAGGAACGCTCCGGCCAACACCACACTCAACAGCGCCTTTGCGCTACGCACGAACGTCCTCACTTCTCTGTACGGATCTGTACGGGCTGGTCAGCGGGATCGGGCCGGGCCCGGTGGGAGCCGACGGGGGGTGCGGGCCGCGACGCCCTGCGGTGTACGGGAGGGTGGGTCCGTCCGACGTCTCGACGGCGGTTCGGCCGCCTTCTTCGGGGCGGGTTCTTCCTCGTGGAGCAGCTGTGCGGCGATGGCGAGCGCTTCCTCCAGCGTGGCGAAGAGGGTCCTGGGCGGAGTGGACTCCCCGCTCGTCGGGAAGCCCACCGACACCCGCCACAGCCCCTGCGCGTGCTCCACCACAACGGTGCGTCCACCGAGCCGAAGCTCGATGACGACGCCGCCGGCGGGCTCCTCCCGTACCTCGGCGACCGAAGTCCCGCCCACGATCCTGTGGACGGCCGCGGCCAGCCGGCTCAGGTCTGTCCGGCCCATCCGGCCCCCTCGCTCCGGTACCCGGTCATCCGTCGTACGCGTCGACCTCCGGTGCGGCCTTCGCCCGGTGTGCGCCGGCCTTGCAGCCCGCGAAAGGGCCCGCAGGGTCGCGGAGTTCGAGCATGGTCGGGCCGAGGTGGTCGCGATGCCACACCGCGGGCCCGCTGGCCCCCGATGCCGGATCGGTGAGCTCCTGCCACGCGAGCCAGAGGGCGTGCAGCCGGGCCACCGCCTCCTGGTGCTCCCACCAGCGGGGACACCAGGGGGCCTGGGAGCGGGGCTCACGGCCGTACACCGGCACCAGCAGGCCGTTGACCCACAGGGCGAGCTGCCGGAGTTCCTCCGCGTACTCCTCACCCTCCAGGTAGAGAATGAAGGGCGGGGCCTGCATGTCGACGTCACCACCGGTGCCGCCGTCGAACGTCTGGGCTGTCACGGTTTCTCCATCACTGTCCGCGCCGCGCGTGCCGTCATCGCCTGTACCTCTGCCTGGGCGGCTGCCTGAATACGGTCCGCGCCCGGCTCCTGGTACCAGGGGCGCAGCCGGATCAGGGCCGGCCGGATACCGGTCGCCAGCAGCAGCGCCGTGCCCTTCGGAAGGGCGCGGATGCGGTCGACCGGCATCACGCGCTCCTGCCGGTAGGAGGTCGAGCGGGTACGCCCGTCCTTGCTGCGCGAGACGCTCACCGTACTGACGTCGTGCTCGCCCACGAGCTTGGAGACCTTCTCCACGAAGTCGGCGTCGTCCAGCCCGGCGCCCAAGAGCTTGATCGTCGCCGCGCTCCACAGGGCGTCCATGCCGGCTTCGCCCCAGACGCGGCTGCCCTGCCGGTAACTCTGCAGCAGCGTCACGACGTTGATGCCGCGCGAGCCGAAGTGCGAGTACAGGTCGGGAAGATCGCTGATGCGGCAGACGTTGGCCGCCTCGTCCAGCACCGCGGTCATCGGCGGGTCCAGCCGCCCGCCCTGGCGCTCCGCCGCCATGGCCCCCGCGCGCATCACCGAGTCGGCCAGCGCCGCGATGACACCGGCGGCCGAACCACCGCCGTCCTTGGAGAGCAGGTAGAGGGTGTCGCGGCTGAGCGCGTGCCGGTGCGGTGAGAACTGCGCGACCCGCGGGTCCGGTGTCACCCACGCCACGATCCGGGGATCCAGCAGGCAGGCGACACACTGCCGGGCCGTCTCGTAGATGCCGTCGCGGGTCTCCACCGCGCCCTGGATGGTGCCCTGCAACTGCGCGGCGAGGGCCGGCATCTGCGCATCGTTGAGCAGGTCGATCGGCGTACGGTCGGCCGGGTCGGCCAGCCAGCCGAGCAGATCGGTGACCTGCCGCTGACCGCGGTTCGCGGCGTGCAGGAGGGCGGTGAGAGTGTTCTGGGCCGCGGAGATCCAGAAGTCCTTCTTCGAGGCGTCGTCGTTGACCGCACCCACGAAGTGACCGGCCAGCCGCATCGCCCCTTCGATGGTGGACGCCTCCGCCAGCATGTCCCACCACATGGTGCGCGGGGTGTGGGCGATGCCCTGCGGGTCGAATGTCCACACCGTACCGATCCGTTCCCGCTCCGCCTTGGTGACCGTGTAGACATCGGCCTTGTTGGAGGTGAGGACGACCGGGCCACGCGCACGCAGCGCACGGGGAGCGGCGATTCCGGTGGACTTTCCGGAGCGAGGTGCCATCAGGTGCAGCTCCACGTCCTCGTACGAAGAACGCAGCTCCGGGCCGTTCGGTTCGAGATTCCCCAGCAGATTGCCGATGTCGTCGGGATCGAGCTTGGCCGTCCTCGCGAGCGAGGGCCGCAGCGAACGTGCTTTCTTCGCCGCCTCCTTGGGCAGCAGCGCCGCCAGCTCCTTTCGTCCGGCGAGGCCCTTGGGCCTGGACGCCCGGCCGCGCAAGGCCATGAGCACCACGACGATCAGGGCGAGCGCGAGGACGAAGAGCGCCACGATGCCCGCGATGACCGCTCCGGCCGGTGCGTCGGGCCAGAGCGCCGACGGCCCCTGCTGCACCAGGTCGGCCATGGACCGCAGGGAGAAGGGCGGCGGGTGCCATCCCGCTCCGGACACCGCGGCGCCCAGCGTGCCGCCGATCCAGGCGCCGAAGAAGGCGAGGAAGCAGAAGGCGGCGACGGCGACGATCACCCAGGGGAGGATGTCGTCGGCGCCCGCGCCGCTCTTCCGCCCGCCCGTGTACGGCTTGCTCATCACCGTCTCCCCAGGTCTTCCACCGGATTCCCGGCGCCGATCCAGCGCGTGTTGGTGTTGTGCAGTTCGCGCTCGGTGTCGGTGATGGCCACCCGGATCGGGATGCCGGGGCGTCCGCCCACCTTGATCAGGAAGCGGCCGCGCCCCGGCGGCTCCTCGTTCCCGCCGGTTCCCGCCCAGCCCGGCGGCGAGGACCAGGACGACACCAGGTCGATCTCGCGCTCCGAAAGCCCGACGATGTTGCTGAGGTCCTGCATCTCCGCCTTGGGCAGGCCGGCGCAGACCACCATTCCGGCACGTTCCACGAAGCCGCGGGCCTTCGCCCGGTCCGCCTCGTTCCCCAGTGCCTCCGCGTCCTTCAACGTATGCGTGATCTTGGCGTCGCCGAGACCCAGGGAACGGTTCAGCCGGGTCAGCGCGTCGATCCGCTCGACGATGCCGGACGCCGCGCGCAGCGGCCGCCACAGCTCGTCGAGGACGGTGAAGAACCAGCGCCGCGGCGCCAGCCCGGCGTCGGACAGCGCGTGCGCGGCGGCGACCGTGCCGAGCCCGTCCGACCAGGCCGCGAGCATCGCCGCCGCGGTCAGCTGGGTGTCGGCCTCGCCGATGCGCGAGATGTCGATGCACACCGCCGGCGAGTTGGCGTCGATGCGGGTCGAGGTCTCGGAGGCGAAGGTACTGCCCAGCGGGCCGTCCAGTACGCCCAGCAGGGACCGGTGCAGCGGGTCGACGGCCTCCCGGTAACGCGACATGTCACCGCGGTCGAGCGTGACCGCACGGACCCGGTCCGGCCCCTCGTCGAGGACCCTGAGCAGGTCGGGAAGGAGCGGCGGACGCCCGGCGGTGGTCCGCTCCCTGAGGTGGTGCAGGCAGGCGGACACCACGGACATCTCGTGGTCGCCCATGGGCTGTCCGCGCACGATGGTGATCAGCGCGGCGACCATGTTGAGTACGCGGCCGTGGGCCTCCGAGGCCAGCGCCCGCCCGGCCTCGCCGCCCAGCCGCTGCGCCGCCTCGCCCATGGCACCGGGGTCGAGGACGTTGATGCCGCCGACACCACGCCCGATGGAGATCACCTGGCCGCCCAGGGCCCGCACCGTGTCCGCGTAGTCCGGCTTGAGGTCGCCGAGGACCAGCGGCACGACGCCGGTCGCGGCCAGCCCGATGAGCATCCGGTTGACGAGCGTCGACTTCCCGAGGCCCGGCATCCCGAGCATGAAGAGGGAGGGGTTGGAGATGTAACGGGCCCGGGTGAACCACGAGATGGGGTCGCCGCAGACGGTCGCGCCCGTGTGCAGGTGCTGGCCGAGCGGCACGCCGGTCATGGGCGCGCCGGAACCGGCCGCGAACGGCCACAGCCCGCACGCCTGCACCGTGGTGGCGCGCCACAGCGACGGCGGGTCGAGGTGAGCGACCTGGCCGCCACCGGGACCGAACCAGCCCCGGGGCGGAGCCACCCGCGGCGCCGCCTGCCGCGCCTGGGACTTGTTCTTCCTGCTCACAGCGCCTCCCGGATCTCGCGCGGGATGAGCGTGTGCTCCCAGGGCAGGATGCCGACGGGGAGGGTGCAGGTGAAGGCGGAGGCCTGCATGCGGTCGGCGGAGCGCATCAGCACCCGGGACGAGGCCTGAAGATTCCGTACGGTCGTGGCCGCGTCCGCGAGCTGTTCCTCGTTGTCGACCGTCACCGTGAGCATCAAGGAGAACTCCACGAGTCCGGCGCCCGAGGCCTCCTCGGCGGCGGTCTGCTCGGCCGCCCGCATCTCGTTGGAGGCCCGGGCCTGGACCAGGCCGCGGCCCGAGGAGGCGGTGAAGTGGGCGTTGCGGCGGTCGGCTTCGACGATGCGGGCGGAGGTCGCCGGATCGATCGGACGGTAGACCAGGCACACCCGCTTCCGCCGGGTCCCCGGCGCGGGCTCCAGCAGGCCACGCAGCACGTTGGACCGTACGGTGCCGCGCGGCGCGAGGGTGAGCAGCCAGCTGCGGGAGACGCCCGAGTCGTGCTGGTAGGAGGTGACCGACTCCACCGCCGCGGCCGGACCGGCGTCCTCCCACTCCAGCCCCGTGGAGGTGTTCTCGGCCCGCGCGGTCAGCACGTCCGGGGCGATGGCCGGGTCGTACGCCACGCGGACGGTCTCCGCGATCTGCTCGGCGGAGAGCGGGAAGGCCGCGCCACCGCCGGCCGCCACCAGTCCGGACAGCAGGCCCGGCAGCCGCATGGCCAGGTCGGTGATCACGGCCTCGGGGTCGCGGCGAGTGCCGACGGTCCCGTACGTGAGCGTGATGTAGGTGTGCATCTCGGAGGAGGCCGAGGGGTAGCGCTGCACGACCTCCTCCATCACGGCGCGGGCGGCGGCCGGAGCGGTGGGCGAGAGCCTGGGCAGGACTTCGGCGGCCAGCCGGGTGCCCGTGTCGGGTGCGGTCTCCACCACCACGGACGCGCCGCGCAGCCCCGGCTCGTGGGAGAGCCGGGCCAGCCAGTCGCCCCAGGACGCCACCCAGATGTCGATCTGGTCGGCATCGATCAGCGAGCCGCCATCGGGTTCGCACCCGAGGACGACCGTGTAGAGATTGCGGCCGGGATGGTGCAGCACTCCGAACGGACGGTCGTACGCGTCCCGTCCTTCCCGCATCTTCACCCGGGCCAGCAGCCCGGGCGGCGAGAAACGTCCGCCCGGCCGCTGCGACAGCGGGCCGGAGACATAGATGTGTGAGCCTTTGGACTTTCTTCGCATCCAACCGATCCGTACTGCGAGCAGCTGATAGATGTTCCGGCCGTCCACGGTGCGGACGGCTACGGGGGCGACGAGCAAGAAGAGCGGTACCAGGACGGTGATCGCCGCTACCAGGGAGATCAGCGAGGCCAGCAGGACCACCACCAGCCCGCCGAAGGTCACGACGGTGCCCAGCAGACCGAGCGGCCCCAGCCCCGGACGTCTGGGGCGCCGCCAGTTTCCATACGTGGGACGCGCGACTTCGCTGGCCATGGAGTTCCTTTCAAGGTGTCCCTGCGGCGCCGGGCCGTACCGGGCGAACACTGCTTCTGCGACGCGGTCGACGAAACGCCGTCACGTACTGAGGTGGGCGCGGGCCCGCGTCATGCGCCCGCTACTCGTTGTGGCCCTTGTTCCCGTCGTTGTCGCCGAGCGAGTTGACGACTTCGCTGGCTGCCTGCACACCGGTCTGTACGGCGATCGCCGCGGCCTGCGCCGCCGTTCCGGCACCGGCCGTCGCGGCACCGCCCGCGGCCGCCGCACCGCCACCCGCGGCCGACGCTCCGCCGCCACCGGCACCTGCGCCGCCGCCACCGGCACCTGCGCCGCCGCCTCCGGCAGAGGCGC